>JBEEGD010000431.1:0-3570 GCA_041166685.1 Acidimicrobiaceae bacterium
CCTGCAACACGAAGAAAGGGGCGATCGCCCCGGTCGTCCCGTGGCCCGGCCACTTGTTCGTGGCCGACGCCGCGCCGATCGTCGGCGTGGTGGAGCGGCTCGAGCGCAAGGGCGGGCGCGAGGTCGTGGCCCGCTGCCCGGGAGACGACGACGCCCGGGAGGCGGCCGACTGGCTGGTCGACCGCCTCTCGCGACTCGCTCCCGAGCTCGGTGCGTCGGCGTCGGTCGAGCCGGGCGGCGGTCAGTTCCTCGTGGTGCTCACCGCACCCCGGCGGAACTAGACCCGCGCCACCGATCACGCCGACCTCCTCACGGGCGGGCCCCATCGAGGGCACCGCCGATGAGGTTCAGGCCGGCCAGTCCCGGAAGCCGGTCGACGCGGCGGTCGATGCGGTCCGCCATGGCCCGTCCGTCGTCGCCTTCGAACAGGTAGCGCACCAAGAAGCGCACCTCGGACGCCGGCATGACCGAGGAGCCGACCGGTGACCACAGATGCTTGAGCGCACACCGGGTGATGCGCTGGGCCCGGCGACCGTCGCCGAGCCGGTGCGTCGCTTCGGCGACGTAGAAGTCGATGTGGCGGCCTTCCTGGCGCATGATCCGTCCGAGCAGCTGGCTGAGCAGCGGATGCTCGGCGCGGGCCGCGAGTCGGGCGTAGCCGGCTTGGGTGGTCCATTCGTTGATCGCGCCCCAGGTCATGTGGATGGCGATGAACGACTCACCGGCGAGGGAGGAGCCGAGCAGATGGGCGAGCGGGCCGAGCCGGTCCTTCCAGCCGAGCCGACGACGCGTGGCGGCGACGCGTTCCTCGGGCTCGTCGCCGTGGGCGGCGAGGACGGCAGCGATGGCTTCGCCGTGCCAGAACTCCTCGAAGTTCCAGAAGGTGAGGAACGACGTGATCGCCGGGTCCTTGTGGGCGGAGGTGACGAGCAGATCGCGCAAGTAGCAGACGGTGTGGTTCTCGACGTCGTGCATGTAGCGCAGACAGCGCAGCGCCTCGTCGGAGAGACGATGGTGCGCGAACTCGCCGAAGTCGAGATCTGCTGTGTCGAGCCGCGCCGTCTGATTCTTGTATCGGGCCAGGTCCATCAACACACGCGTTCTACGGAGCGGGCCCGTCGAGCGGATGCTCGCGCTCGACATCAGGACGTCGTGAGGAAGCCCTGCACGATCGGTGACGTCGTCGGCGCCACCACGCCGCCGGTGTGCTCGGCGGTGATCGCGAGCGCGGTGAGCGGACCGGCGGCCTTGAACGGTGTGATGGTCGGGTTGCTTCCGAGAACGCCGAGCGAGATCGTCTGGGCGCCGATCACACCCCAGAGCTGGTACGTCTGATCGCGGCCGAGCGCGGGAAGCCGAGCTTGGACCAGGTAGCCGTGGCCATCGGGCAGCACGACGGCATCAGCGATGTGGGCGCCATCGTCCGACTGGAGTCGGACGGTGCGAGCGTCGGGAGCGACGGCCGCCGCGGCAGCCGCTTGATCCAGGCCGCGCTGATCGGAGATGGCGGCGAGCTGGTCGATGCGGTGGTCCTGGCGGACGACCTGCAGGCTGAGCACGCCGATGACGGCGGCCGCAACGGCGGCGGCAGCCGCGAAGAGGCGCATCGGCGGGCGACGTACCGGAAGTTGTCGAGGCAGGGAGAAGGGGGGCGGCGTCTCCTCGAGGTCCGCCGCGATCCGGGACCAGACGGCGTCTGGCGCGGAGGTCCCCGTGAAGGACAGCAAGGTGGCCGCCTCGCGGTGCTCGGCGACCTCGCTGCGGCAGCGTGGGCAGTCGGCGAGGTGCGTGTCGATGATGGCCGCCTCGTCGGGATCGACGGCGTCGAGTGCGTAGGCGCCGAGGAGCGCTTGGATGTCGGCGTGTGTCAGCTGCGGTGCCACGGCTGTCCAGTCTCGGCGTCGATGAGATCGGCCCGCATCCGCTTGAGGCCGGCTCGAATGCGGCTCTTGATGGTGCCTTCGGGTGTGTCGAGCAGCTTGGCCACCTCTCGGTAGGTGTAGCCGTCGAAGTACGCGAGCTCGATCGCTTTGCGTTCGCCGAAGGGGAGATCGGCCATCACGACGTTGACGCGATCGGCGACCGCGAGGTCCCAGGCTTCTCGTTCGACGTCATAGCCGGCGTCGGCGGTGCGCTGGGCGTCGCGCTCCTCGCGGAGGCGACGCGAGGCGTCCGAACGGAGCCGGTCGATCGACCGGCCGTGGCCCTGGGCGAGCAGCCACGACCGAAGCGATCCTCGCTCGGGATCGAACCGATCGGGTGAGCTCCAGAGCCTGACGAACACCTCTTGGACCACCTCCTCGGCGATGCCGGTGTCGCGGACGACGCGCCGGGCCAGCGCATAGACGGCGCCTCCGTGCCTGCGGTAGGCCTCGGCGAGCGCGTCTTCGCGCCAGCGACCGATGGCGACAACCAACGCGGCATCGCTCGACTGGCTCCAATCGGTCTTCATCGGTGTGTCTACGACGCTACTGCCCGACCCGGATGACGGCCCGCGTGCGAACGGTCATCCACACCCCGTGATGCCTCCGTAGACGTGTGGGTTCCCGCCCCACCCCCCAGTAGAGGAGAACGCAATGTCACTGCTCCCGACCCGGGCCCGGCGACGCCGGGGCGTGCTCGTCGCAGCCCTTGCCACGTTCGCGTTGTTCGTCGTCGCCTGCGGCGGTGGCTCCCGCGGCGCGTCAGGCGCTGGGAAGGACACGTCGACGACCTCAGCGCGAGCGGGCACGTCGGTGGCCATCGACACGTTCATGTTCACGCCCAAGACCTTGCACGTGAAGGTGGGCGAGACGGTGATGTGGACCAACGAGGACAACATCCTGCACACCGTCACGTCCGGCACCCGCGGGTACGCGCCTGGCGACAGCGGTCATGTCACCGCCACCCACAAGGACGGCATGTTCGACAAGCAGCTCGACGGCAAGGGCGCCACCACCGAGTTCACGTTCACCACGGCCGGAACGTTCCACTACTTCTGCGACCGCCACCCCGGCATGGAAGCCGACATCGAAGTCTCCTGACCCGTCCGCGCCGCGCCGTCATCCGCGTCGGCGGGCCGCCCCGTAGAGACCAAGAACCCCCACCCCACAAGGAGTCCCGTTGTGAATCGCAAACCGCTCAAGCTGCTCGGCGTGTTGCTCGTCGTCGGCCTGGCTGCCGCCGCGTGCGGCAGCGACGACAAGAACGACAACGCGTCCGGCAACGACCGGACGACCACGATGGCCGCCGACCACGCCATGGGCAGCGAGGGAACCGATACCGGCGCCTCGCAGCTGCGCGCCGGGCTCACGTCGCTGCTCCAGGAGCACGTCTACCTGGCCGGCATCACCACCGGCGAAGCCCTCGCCGGCCACGACTACAAGCCCGCGGCCACCGCGCTCGAGGCCAACACGCAAGCCCTCCAGGACGTCCTCGCCTCTGTCTACGGCGACGCCGGCGGGAAGCAGTTCGGCGATCTGTGGCGCAAGCACATCGGCTTCTTCGTCGACTACACCACCGGCAAGGCCACCAACGACCAGGCCGCGATCGACAAGGCCAAGGCCGATCTCGACGGCTACCGCGCCGACT
>JBEEGD010000432.1:0-6782 GCA_041166685.1 Acidimicrobiaceae bacterium
AGGAACGGAAGTTGCCCGAGGAGCAGTCCCTCGGCGAACGCGGGGTTCACCAGTACGGCCACGGCCCACCAGCCGCGCCGCAACTCAGGGAATGCCCAGAACGTGGCCAGCACCAAACCGACGAAGCCGACACCCAACGTCAGCGTCACGCTCCACTCACCCATCAGCGGCCACAGCATCACGGCGAACATCCATGGGACGAAGCCATAAGGGAATGCGAGTGCCTGTCCATGGGCAAGGACCGGCATCCGGAAGGGCAACCCGTGGCCGTTCCAGAAACGGTCGGCGACGAACCAGACGTGGATGTAGTTCGACAATGTGTCGCTCGAGATCACCTCGCGGTGCCGGAGCAGCAGAACGAGGATGACGAGCCAGACTCCCACGACCACACGCTTGGCATTGCGGCCGGCGCGCGTTTCCACGTCGATCGGGGCACTACCGTCCAGCGCCGATGCCGTGGCCACTGCAAGTCTCATTGGTGCTCGCGATCGTGGTCGCGGCCCAAGTGGCCAAACTCATACCTCGTCCGCGTTTCGCGGTGGTCGGCACTGTCATCGCGCTGGTCGCTCTGGTGCTGTACGACGTCACGCCCCGAGGCGTGATCGACCTGCCGATCGGTCTCGTGTTCGGCGTGGGTCTCGGGCTGGCCGTACCGGCACGACGCGTCACTGGCCGACGCTTCGTCGTCCCAGTCGCCGTCGCAATTCTTGCCGTCTTGGTGGACGCTCGTCTCGGGGCCGCGGTGGTCGTGGCGATCACGGCGATGAACCTCGCACGACATCGCGGCGCCCATGACCGCGTCGGTCGCAGCAGCGTTGCGGTGGTCGTCGCGGGCTCGCTGTTGGCCAGTGGCCTCGTGCTGTGGGTGGGCGGGAACGACCCGACGGTGCAGTGGTTCGGTCATGTGGTCACGCATGGAGATCGTCGAGAGCGACGGGTGGCCCTGACCTTCGACGACGGCCCTGACGATCCGTTCAGTCTAAAGGTCAGCGCCATCCTGGATTCCTACGAGACAAAGGGGACGTTCTTCGAGGTGGGCAAAGCCATCGATGCGCGGCCGCAGATCGCGAAGGCGTTGTTCGCGGATGGGCACCTCCTCGGAAACCACTCGTATCACCATGACTACTGGCGCTGGCTCGATCCTCGATATCCGGAGCTCGACCGAACGCAGGATGCGTTCCGCCGGCAGCTCGGTGTGTGTCCGGCGTTTTTCCGTCCGCCCCACGGCCAACGCACGCCCTTCATGCTCGCGCACGCGTCGTCAAAAGGGATGCACACCGTGACCTGGGATGTGTCGGCCCAGGACTGGTCTGCGAGTGACGGCAAGGTGGTGGCGCAGCGGATCCTCGATCATGTGCAGCCTGGCTCCGTCGTACTCCTGCACGACGGCCTCGACGGGAACGTCGACGCGGACCGAACGGTGTTGTTGGAGGCGCTGCCGATCATCCTCGATGGCCTCAAGGCCAAGGGCCTCGAACCCGTGCGGCTCGACGAGCTCCTCGGCCTCCCCGGTTACCTGGAACGGTGTTAGCGCGAGAGGAGTCGGAACAATCGGCGCAACGCGCCCAAGCCGACGACCGCGCCGGCCGCGGTGACCGTGATGGGCGGGACCAGGCTCGGGACACTGGTGCCGGGCGGCCGGCGGGTGGTGACCCGCACCGCGGCGAGCGGGATCGCACCGAGGTCGACGAACACGTCGTACATGCGCGTGCGGCTGCGGTACACGGGTACCGGCACGATGATGTCGTTACGGACGCGATACCCGAGACGGCACAGGACAACGGCCACCTCGACGGTCTCTGAGTACTTGTAACCGCGGTAGTACGTGAGCGCGTCGGACAGCGCGCCCAGCCGGAAGATGCGATAACCAGACTCGACGTCGTCGAGCCGAGCTCCGGCCCACAACGTGGCCCATGTGGACAGGACCCAGTTTCCCGCTTGTTTGTAGAGCGGGTACGTCGACAGGTCGCGGCGTACGAGCAACGCATCGAGCTTCTCGTCGACGCTGCGCCGATGCAGATCGTCGAGCACATCCAGGTCGTGCTGGCCGTCGGCGTCGATGGTGTACACGAGATCATCGGGTGACAGTTCGCCGGACCGCATGCGCCGACGCAGGTCGGTGAACGCGAGGTAGTACGCCGCCGACATGCCCTGGTTCACATCGAAGCTGAGCAGACGGCAATGGTCGTGGCCTGGCAGCCACTCCTCGATGGCGGCGCGGGTGCCGTCCGTCGAGCCGTCGTCGACGACGACGAGCTCGTCGACGAGGTAGCTCAGCTTGTCGAGGACCTGAGCGACCGTCGGCTCTTCGTTGTACGCAGGTACGACCGCGATGCGGCGGGTGCCACCGGGTCGATCGATGTCGGCGCTCACCGCGGGCGGGGGTCCTCGCGGAGGGCCAGCGGGGTCGACGTGGCGCGTTCGCTGGCCTCGGCCGCGGCCTGCGACTGATACCAGGCATACGTGCGGGCCAGTCCGTCGGCAAACGAGGTGGTGGGCTCCCAGCCAAGCTCGATGCGTGCACGCTCGTTCGACACCGTGCGGGCCTTGAGGTCGCCGGGGCGGGGTTCACCGAACTCGACGACGCCCGTACCGATGAGTGAGGTCACCGACTCGGCGATCTCGCGGATGCTCACAGGTACGGCGCCTTCGACGTTGAAGGTGCGGTTGGTGGCGACGTCATCGAGCGCCTTGACGTGCGCTTGCGCGAGATCCTCGACATACACGAACGAGCGCTGCTGGCTGCCGTCGCCGTCGATGCGCAACGGCTCGCCTCGCATGCAGCGTTTCATGAACGCGGCGACAACGCAGTTGTCACGCATCCGGGGGCCGTACGGAATGCCGTAACGCAGGATCGTGTAGGGCCGGCCGTAGAGGGTGTGGTAGTCGCGGCACGCCATCTCGGCCGCAACCTTCGACGTGACGTAGAGATGGCGGTCGGTGTTCGGGTCGAACAGCGTGTCTTCGTCGACCTCTTCACCCGTCGTGGCGGCGTACACCCACACCGTCGAGGCGAGCACGACGCGTCCGGCCTCGGCCCGGCGGGCTGCTTCGAGCAGACGAGCCGTGCCGAGCGTGTTCACCTGGATGGCGAGCGTCGGATCGGCGATCACATCGTTCACATCGGCGATGGCCGCGAGGTGGAAGATCACCTCGGAACCGACGACTGCTTCGGTGAGGCCGTTCGTATCGAGGACATCGACCGGCACCCACTCCGCGTCGGCTCGGTGCGGCGGCTTCGGGTCGAGTACGCGCACGACGCAACCCGCATCGAGCAACGCGTCGACGACGTGCGTGCCGATGAACCCCGACCCGCCGGTCACGGCAACAGTTCTGGCCAACGATGGTCCTTTGCTTACGTGTTCGACTGTCGGCCGAGAACCGACCGCAGTGAGACGATGACGTGCTCGGCCTGCTCTTCCGTGAGCACCGCCGAGATGGGCAAACAGATGTGGGATGCGCAGATGCGCTCGGCCCCGGGCAGCGCATTCGAGCGCTCATCGACCCACGGCTCGAACACGGGCTGCTTGTGCAGCGGAAGCTCGTACACCTCGCCGGAGAGGCCGACGCCATGTTCGGCGCGCAGCGTTTGCTTGAGCGCGGTGCGGTCGACTCCCTCGGGCAGGAACGCGACGTACTTGTAGTAGTTGCAGCTGGCGTCGGACGGCATCTCCAGCGGGGTGAGCGGCAACTCGCTGAGGCCGTTGTCGTAGACCTTCGCAATCAGCTGGCGGTGAGCGATGAACTCGTCGAGCCGGCCGAGCTGGCTCACCGCGATCGCGGCGTGCGGCTCGCTCATGCGCCAGTTGTACCCGAGGTGGGTGTGCACATTGGCGGTGAAGCTGGCTTTGCCCTGGTCGCGATAGGCGCGGGCTTCGCCGGCGAGGTGGTCGTCGTCGGTGAGGATGATCCCGCCCTCGGCTGCGGTGATGACCTTGGTGGGGTAGAAGCTGAACGAGCTGGCGACGCCGAACGTGCCGGCCATCTTGTCGCCCAATGCTGATCCGTGCGCGTGGGCCGCATCCTCGAACAGGAACAACCCGTGCTCGTCGCACAGCGCCTTGAGCTCGTGGATGTCGGGGGTCACGAGCCCGCCGATGTGGACAACCACCAGGCCGGCGGTTTCGGGACCGATCGCGGCGCGCACCGACTCGAGATCGACGGCCATCGTGGCCGGGTTGCAGTCGACGAAGCGAGGACGAGCACCGGCCGCGACCACCGCCGCGGCGGTGGCGAAGAACGTGTTGGCCGGGACGAGCACTTCCTTGCCCTGTACGCCGAGTGCCCGCAGGGGAATCTCGATCGCGCTCGTGCCGGAGTTCACCGCAATGGCATGGCCGGCGCCGTGATGGGCGGCGAAGCGCTCTTCCAGCTCGCGCCCGATCGCCCCGAGCGTCAGCTGCCCGGAGGCCATGGCCGCGTCGATTCGGCGGAGGATTTCCTCACGATCGCTCGCAGGAATGTGCACCTGGGCAGGGGGAACGCGCAGCGGTTGTGGCTCGCGCGGGCTGGCGCTGGGTGCGGTCATGGTTGGGTCGAAACTCTAGTGAGGTTGGCCGATCCGGCCGCAGATCCCGCCGGGGCGAAGGCATGACGGTACAGGAGTGCCGTTGGGATGGCTGAATTCTGGCCGCCACAGATAGTCATCGCTGGGCGTGAAGCGTAATGTTGATGCCGTGCTCGTTGAACGATGCTGGCTCTGTCTCGAACAGCCGGCCGTCACCACGGTGAGCGCCCCCGGTGGCCGCGACTACCCGGTCTGCGACGTGTGCGCGATGGAGCACCCGAATGGCCCGGATTCCGCCCGGGCCATCTCCGACGACGACCTCCGTCGCATCGTCGGCGACTTGTCCGCTTAGTCGCTTTTGATCAAATACCTCGGATCGAAGCGGCGCCTGGTTCCCGCTCTCGCGGCGATTGCGCGGGCCGTCGAGGCCCGCACCGCGGTCGATCTGTTCACCGGCACGACGCGGGTGGCCCAGGCCTTCAAGGCTGCCGGCGCGCACGTGACCGCCGTCGACACTGCCCGCTACGCGCACGTCTTCGCCCGGTGCTATGTCGAGACCGACGCCCGCACAGTGGATGGCGACCAGCTGGCCGCCGTACTCGATGGGTTGAATGCACTTGCCGGCCGCGCCGGTTACGTCACCGACGTGTTCTGCCGGCAAGCCCGCTTCTTCCAGCCCGAGAACGGCGCCCGGATCGATGCCGTACGCGAGGCCATCGCCCGCGATTGGGCGGGCAGCGATCTCGAGCCGATCCTGCTCACGAGTCTGATCGAGGCCGCCGATCGCGTCGACTCGACGACCGGTGTGCAGATGGCGTACGTGAAGCAGTGGGCCGATCGGTCGAAGCAACCGCTGCGGCTTCGCGTACCGGAGCTTCTCGATGGCACGGGAACCGCGGTGCTTGGTGACGCGGTGGAGGTAGCGCCCACACTTCCCGCGGTCGATCTCGGCTACCTCGATCCGCCGTACAACCAACACCGGTACACCGCCAACTATCACGTGTGGGAGACATTGGTGGCGTGGGACGCGCCGTCGCACTATGGCGTGGCGTGCAAGCGGGAGGATCTTCGTGATCCGGCGACCCGCTCGGTGTTCAACGCGAGACGCGGTATGCCGGAGGCGTTGAAGACCGCGATCGAATCGCTTGATGCTCGGTTGCTGGTTGTCTCCTGCTCCAACGAAGGCTGGGTGACCGTCGACGACTTGCGCGAGTGGTGTGCGGATCGTGGCGCTGTCGAAGTGCTGGCGTTCGACTCGCGTCGATACGTCGGCGCCCAGATCGGTGTTTTCAACCCGCAGGGTGAGCGCGTTGGCGAGCCGACGCACATGCGCAACGTCGAGTACCTCGTTCTCTGCGGTGAGCAGGAACTCGTCGAGCGTTGTTCCCTCGAGGTCACCGCCGCCATCGCGCCCGACCGGGTGCATTGACGATCGCACGGTTCGTGCGCCGCCCAACCCCTCATGCGGTGGTCAATCGACGCCGGTTTCGCAGCAGCCGTGATCAAAAACGTAAGACCGAGGTCCCTCAACGGGCTCTCCGCATGTGACAAGATCCGCAGGCTGGACGAACAGAGAGGCGGGGATGAGATGCAACGACGTTCCACCGCGCGCGTGATGGCCGTGTCCGCAGTCGCGCTGATCGGGATGCTGGGCATCCAAGGCTGCAGTAGCGACAGCAAGAACCCAGTGGCTCTCTCGGTCACCGCCAGCGAGCCGTCCGCCGGCAAGTACGCCTTCGACGTGCCGGCCACGCTCGACGGTGGCGTGATGAAGATCGAGCTGAAGAACACGGGCAAGGAAGCCCACGAGTTGCAGTTCGCGCATGTCAAGGACGGGACCACACAAGATCAGTTTCTGAAGGAAGTGCTCGACACCGGGGGCGGTGCAACGCAGCCGCCGATCCCTGACTACCTCTTGGGCGCCGGTGGAGTCGGTGCGATCGCGCCGGGCGCGACCGCAACGACGACCCAGAAGTTCGAAGCTGGCACCTACATCTTCTTCTGCACTCTCGGCGACGGTGACCAGGTCCATTACAAGAACGGCATGCTCGGCACCACGACGTTGAAGGGCGACAAAGGCAAGGGCGATCTGCCCAAGGCCGACGCCAGCGTCGTCGCGCGCGACTACGCCTTCGACATCTCGGGGCTGAAGGCCGGGAGCAACACCGTCAGTTTCGAGAACAAGGGCGGGCAGTTGCACCAAGCGTTCTTCGCGCCGTTGGCCCCAGGAGCAACGTTCGATCAGGTGAAGGCTGCCTTCCTGAGCCAGGACCAG
>JBEEGD010000433.1:0-12762 GCA_041166685.1 Acidimicrobiaceae bacterium
CCCCGATGTCGATGCGCACCCGTCCGTGATGGGTGCCGGTGGCCTGACGCTGCACGACCGTGCGGGCCAACTCCTGCACTGATTGCAGCGTCTGCCCCTTTGGCCCGATCAGGAGCCCGAGGTTGTCGCCCTCGACCTTCAACTCGATGGTGTCCTCGTCGACTCGGTCCTCCGCGAACGTGGCATCGAGGTCGAACGCTTCCACGAGCCCCTCCAGGAAGGACCGCATGATGGCGGCCTGCTCCTCCACCGTGGCGTCGTTGCCCATGCCGGTTCCTTCCTGCTCACTGTCGCTGTTGAGATCTCGGCGCGGGTTGGTCGACCGGGCCGCGCCGTCGCCGCCCGTTCCCCGTGCCCTGTTCCCTTCGCCACCGTCTCCCCGTGAGCGGCGACCACCGCTGGGTTTGCGACCATCCGGGCGCGGCCGGGGCGTCGCCGCCCGGTCCTCTGCCCCGCGCTCGGCCGACGCCGACTCCTCGCCACGGCGGGGTCCATCCGGGCGCCGGCGGCGGCGGTTGCCGCGCTCGACCTTGGCTCGAGGCTGCGTAGGACGCACCCGTGCCCGCACCCGTGCCTCTCCCCGAGTTCGGCCGAACAGACCGACACGCGGTTCCTCGACGACCTCGAACTCCGCGTCGTCCTCGTGGACGCCGAGTTGATCGAGGGCGGCTTCTTTTGCATCTTCGACGGTCTTGCCGGTCGTCTCGACCCATTCCATGGCGTTACTTCCGCTTCTTCTTCTTGCGGGCGGCGGCTGATCGGTTCTTGGGTGGGGTCGTCCGACCCCCATTGCTCTTGGCGGCCGGCGGTTTGCTCGTGCTCGCCGGTGACTTGCCGCCTTTCGGCCCTCCGTTGGACTTCGGCCTGTCCTTGTTGAGTTGAGGAGCCGCGTCACCCAGCAAGGCCCGCCAACCTGTGGGTTGGTTGCCCGACTTCTTGCGCTCTTCGGCGTCGCGGGCTTGGGTCTCGAGCATCTTCCTGGCTTCCGGGGTCTTGTAGATCGTGTGGGAGATGAGCGCCTGCTGACCCACCCGGAACACGTTCGACACTAGGAGATAGATGACCAGTCCACCCTGGTAGATGATCGAAATGCCGGTCAGCATGATCGGGCCCAGCTTCATCAGCAGTTGCTGCTGCGGGTTGCTGGCGGCGGCCGGGTTGCGCCCGCTGATCTGTTTCTGCTGGACGAAGCTGGTGGCGGCCACCGCGATGATCATCACGATGAAGGGGAGGGCTTTGCCGAAGCCTTGATCCCGCAGCACTTCGGTCACCGACTTCGAGAGATCCATGCCCCAGGACTTCATCTCGTTCGTGTGTTCCAGCGCCTTGTAGAGCTTGCTGGAATGAGCGATGTACTTCGGATCGAACGTGCCGTCCGGCCCGATGTGCGTCAACCCGCGGAGCACGTTGTACAAGATGATGAAGACCGGGAGCTGGACGAGGAGCGGCAGGCATCCCCCCAACGGGTTGATCTTGTTCTCCTTGTAGAACTTGAGCAGCTCCTCGTTGAGCTTCTGCCGGTCGTCCTTGTACTGGGCCTGGATCTTCTTCATCTCCGGCTGCAAGGACTGCAGCATCATCATCGATCGCGTGCCCTTGAGCGTGAGCGGGGTGAGCACGAGCATCACCGACAGCGTGAACAGCGCGATGGCCCCTCCGAACGACGGCCAGAGCGTGTAAAAGAACTCGAGAATGCGCGCAAACGGCTCGAAGAGCTCCACAGCTACGAACATATGTTCTCAACCTTTGCATGAGAGTTGGGCGGAACGGGATCCCAACCTTGGCCACCCCACGGGTGGCAGCGGACGAGGCGGCGAAGCGTGAGCCAGGAGCCTCGGAGAGCGCCGTGCTGTTCGAGTGCCTCGAGCGCGTACGTCGAACAACTCGGGTCGAATCGGCACGGTGAGGGCCGGCCGACCCGGAGCCGGCGGTACAGCCGCACACCGAGCAACAGCGGGCGGGCCGCCGGCGAAACGGGGGACGGCGCGATCGTGCCCGTCACGGCCGCCTGCTCATCGCGGAACCGCTTGGCGGACATGGGCGGCCAGCTCGTCATAGGGGATCGCCGCCGCCGCGGCAGAGGCCGCCACGAGGTAGGCCCCCGGTGCGAGTTCGGTGGCGCGCACGATGGCCCGCAGGCGTCGGCGCACGCGGTTGCGGTGGACGGCGACACCCACCGACCGATTGACGGCGTACGCGACCCGCGGGCCGGGAGCGCGGGGGTCGAGCAATGCGGTGATCATCACCGGGCCGGACCGCCGGCGCGTCCCGGCGCGGCGCAGCGCGCCGAATGTACGTCGATCGCGTACGCGACCGACTCGTCGAGAAGACGGGGCTGACACCGCACCAATCGTTCGGTGCAGGTCAGGCCGACAGGCGGTGGCGGCCCTTGTGGCGCCGCGCCTTGAGGATGGCCCGGCCGGCCCGGGTGGACATGCGATGTCGAAACCCGTGTCGCTTTGCTCGTTTACGGACGTTTGGTTGGTAGGTGCGCTTCACAGTTCCTCTTCTGCGGGCCGAGGTGAGGGCCCGTCAGGATGGCGGGGTTTCACGCGTTTCACGCGCGCGAGCGAAGGCGCGACCAGGTGCCGCGCTGGCCGCCACGCTAGAGGACAACGCCCCAACCAGGCAATCCGCGAGTACGCGCGGAACCCTGTTCCTGCAAGGAAAAACAGCAGAATTGACCCCTTGGATGCCTGTGGACAGAGTGCTACGGTGCCCGCACCACGGACGGAGAGGGGTCCGGCGGTGCTGTCCCGAGAGACGGATCGCCGACCGCAGTCCTACCGCTCTGCGTGACGTAACGGGGACGAAGCGGCCCTTACATCGCCGTCATTCCCCAATAGTTGTCCACAGAGTGTGGACGCACTTGTGGACTCGAACAGATCAGGGGAGGCGTTAGGGCTGGTGGGCGAACCGCAGCTCCTGTGGACGGCATGTGCGAGCGTGCTGAAAGAGCAGGTTTCCGAGGCCGTCTGGTTGTCCTCGTTCGCCGAGGCGAGCGCGCTGCGTATTGACGACGACCGGCTCGTGCTGTCCGTGCCGAGCCCATGGGTCAAAGAGCGCATCGAGTCGCGCTACCTCGAGATGGTGCGCGCTGCGCTCGCCGATGTCGGCGCGGCAAGTTACGGCATCGAGATCGAAGTGCGACCCGACGCGGCCGACACGATGCCGACACTCGACGACAGCACGTTCGGCCGTCCCGCGGCCGATGCTCCGACGCTGTCGCCCGCGGCGGAGGAGCGGCCCGGCGAACGGCCGGCGCAGGAGACCTACGACGACCGGGCCGCGGCTCGGTCCGGCGACACGCTGAACCCGCGCTACACCTTCGACGCGTTCGTCATCGGTTCGTCGAACCGCTTCGCCCACGCCGCAGCGCTCACCGTGGCCGAACGGCCAGGTCTGGCCTACAACCCGCTGTTCGTGTACGGGGACGCCGGCCTCGGCAAGACTCACCTGCTGCAGGCCATCGGCCATTACGTCCACGAGAACTACCGGGGCTACCGGGTCCGCTACGTCTCCAGTGAGACGTTTCTCAGTGAGTTCGTCGACTCCATCCGTACCGGCGTGGCCGACTCGTTCAAACGCCGCTACCGGGGAGTCGACGTCCTGCTCGTCGACGACATCCAGTTCTTCGAAGGCAAGAAGGAGACCCTGGAGGAGTTCTTCCACACGTTCAATGCGTTGCACGAGACCGGTCGCCAACTCGTGCTGTCGAGCGATCGCCGTCCCGACGACTGGCCGGCGCTGGAAGACCGACTGCGCACCCGGTTCAAGTCGGGTCTGGTCACCGACATCCAACCCCCCGACGTCGAGACCCGGCTCGCCATTCTCCGCAAGAAGGCAGAAGGCCAGACCACCCACATCCCTGATGTGGTGCTCGAGTACATCGCCACCCACATCACCAACAACATCCGCGAGCTCGAAGGCGCCCTCACCCGCATCTCGGCCTTCACGAGCCTGTACAACGAGCCGCTGTCGCTCGAACTTGCACAAAAGGTGTTGGGTGACCTGCTCAGCGACCGGCAACCGCGGGTCATCACCGCCGAGCGAATCCTCGAAGCGACGTCGATGATGTTCGGCATGTCGATCGACGAGTTGGTCTCGAGCAGCCGCACTCGCCCCCTCGTCAACGCTCGACAGATCGCGATGTACGTGTGTCGCGAGGTGACAGACCTCAGCTTCCCCCAAATCGCCAAGGCATTCGGCAAGAGCGACCACACCACGGTGATCCACGCCGTGCAGAAGATCGAGAAGCTCATGGGTGAGAAGCGTCAGGTCTTCGACCAGGTGAACGAGCTGACCCAACTCATCAAGAACGCCTCGTGAGTGCGCCGCCGCCGACGTGTGGAAACACTCGGGGACAACCAGTGTTCGCGTGGGGGACAACGACATTCCGCGCGGGGGGTAACGCAGCTGTTGTCCAGAGGGGTCCGCAGCAAGGCGCCTCACCTGCGCGACGCTGGGGACGACCGCCGGCATTCCGCGCCTCCTCTGACCTGCAGTGATGGGAAGTCATCCACAATCCCCAGGCCCTACCACCACTGACACAGAATTCTGAGACAAGAAAGCGAGCAGCTGTGAAGTTCCGATGTGAACGCGATGTCTTGGTCGAGGCGCTCGGTGGCGCTGGCCGGGCGGTGTCGTCCCGTGGTGGAGCGATGCCAGTCCTGTCCGGAATCCGCGCGCAGCTGTCAGGGAACGACCTGCAACTCACTGGAAGCGACACCGACCTCACCATCGAGGTGTCGATCAAGGTCAACGGCGAATCGGACGGCGTGGTGGTTCTTCCCGGTCGACTGGCGGGTGAGATCGTTCGGGCACTACCCCCTGGCGCGGTCTCGGTCGACATCGACGACGACGAAGCGCGCATCACCTCGGGGCGCGCGGAGTTCACGATTCGCATTCTTCCGGCCGAGGAGTATCCCCGACTGCCCGAGCCCGCGGGGGAGCCGCTCACCATCGACGCCAGCAACCTCGCTGCCGCGCTGAAGCAGGTCGTCACCGCGGCGAGCTCCGATGACGCTCGTCCGATTCTCACCGGCGTGTTGCTCGCCTCCGAGAACGGCGGCCTCCGGTTGGTGGCCACCGACTCGTACAGGTTGGCGGTGCGCGACTTGCCGGGAGCGGCCGTGTTGTCTGAAGGCCAGCAGGTGCTGGTGCCGTCGCGCGCGCTGTCCGAGCTGGCTCGTGTCCTGGCGGGCGCCGCCGAGGTCGAGCTGCGTCTGGGTGAGCGCGACGCCTCGTTCCAAGTCGGCACCATCCGGTTGACCACTCGCCTAATCGAGGGCGAGTTCCCGAACTACCGCGGGTTGATTCCGGCGAGTTACCCCAACCGGCTCACGGTCGGTCGCGACGCGCTGCTCGAGGCGGTACGTCGCGTGAAACTGATGGCCCGCGAAGCCACGCCAGTGCGGTTGGTGATGCGCAGCGAGGGCCTCGAGTTGGTGGCCATCACGCAGGACGTCGGCCAAGCGCACGAAGAGCTCGACGCAAAGTACGAAGGCACCGAGCTCACCGTGGCGTTCAACCCGGAGTACTTGCTCGACGGGGTGGAGGTCACCCCCGGCGATGAGATTGTGGTTTCGACGCTCGACGCGCTGAAGCCAGCCGTCATTCGTTCGACCGACGACAGCGGTGAGTTCCTGTACCTGCTGATGCCTGTGCGCGTTTCCTGACGTCGGTGATCTGGTCTTGCTCCTACGTCGGCTGTGGCTCACGGACTTCCGCTCGTACGGCGCAGCGGACGTTGCCCTCGCTGACGGGGTGACAGCCATCCTTGGCGCGAACGGCCAAGGCAAGACGAACCTCCTCGAAGCGCTCGGCTACCTCGCGTCGCTCGACTCGTTTCGGGGAGCGCCACCGGAAGCGTTGATCCGCGCGGGTGCGTCCACCGCGTTCATTCGGGCCGAAGGCGAGACCGAAGGCCGACAGGTGTTGATCGAAGCAGAGTTGGCGCTCGGCGGTCGCGGGCGCGTCTATGTCAACAAGCAACGGCTGCAACGGTCGCGCGACCTGCTCGGCGTAGTGCGCGTCAGTGTCTTCTCGCCTGACGACCTCGAGTTGGTGAAGGGCGGTCCGTCGGGTCGACGCCGCTTCCTGGACGACACGCTGGTGTCGTTGCACCCGAGGTACGACCAACTGCGGTCCGATGTGGAACGCGTCCTGCGCCAACGCAACACGTTGCTCAAGCAGTGTGCCGGCGGGTCTCGGTTCGACGAGTCGGCGTCGGTCACGCTCGGAGTCTGGGACACGAAATTCGCCGAATCGGGGGAGGCGCTCGCCCACGCGCGTCGCGATCTCGTCGAGCGGCTCGGCCCCCAACTCCGTGAGGCCTACAGCGCGGTCGCTGGCGTCGAGAAGGCCGACGTGGATGCGGTATACGAAGCCGCGTGGCTGGAGGAGGGCCTGGGTGCCGCGCTCGGTCGTGTCCGCAAGGACGAGCTGCGGCGAGGTGTGACCCTGGTGGGCCCGCATCGCGACGACCTCGGCCTGCAGATCAACGGGCTGCCGGCGCGCACACACGCCTCACAGGGCGAGCAGCGCTCGCTGGCCCTCGCATTGCGGCTCGCGGCGCACAACATCGTCACGACCGACACGGGAACCGCGCCCGTGCTGCTTCTCGACGACGTGTTCTCCGAGCTCGATCCCGGTCGAAGTGATGCGCTGCTCCACCACCTCCCTCCCGGCCAGACGGTGTTGACGTCGGCGGCGGGCCTGCCGCCACGGGCAAGGCCCGACAGGATCCTGCGCATCGACGCCGGCCGGATTTCCGAGTGCCGGGATCTCCGAGGTGACAGCCATGAGTGACGATCCGAGGCTGATTGGAGAAAGCCTCGATCGCGTGTTGCGCGGACTCGGAAATCCGGGTGTCGCCGCGGTCCGCACGGTGTTCTCCGAATGGGACGAGCTCGTCGGTAGCGTGACCGCGGCGCATGCGAAACCCGTCTCGCTCGACGGTCAGTGCCTGCTCGTCGTGGTCGACGAGTCGGGTTGGGCAACGCGATTTCGTTACGAGCAAGCCGGCCTCCTGCAGCGCTTTGCGGCCGAGCTGGGCGACGGTGTGATCACTCGAATCGACGTGCGGGTACGACCCGAGAATTCTTCCAAGAATTCGCCTCGCTGAGGGGCCTCAGGACGCCTTCAATGTCGGTCCCTGCTGGTAGACTGACGGCCATCGTGATCCGGTCGCACAGCCTGAAAAAGTCCTGCTCAGGCGCTATCGGAGCACCCACAGATCCACCCTTGTGAAAGGCGCGTTTTGGCGAAGGGAAGTAGCACCTATGGCGCCGGGGACATGCAGGTCCTCGAGGGCCTCGAACCGGTTCGGAAACGGCCGGGCATGTACATCGGCAGCACCGGCCCAAGCGGGCTGCACCACCTCGTGTGGGAGGTCGTCGACAACTCCGTCGACGAGGCCATGGCGGGGTACGCCACCCGTATCGACGTCACGATTCTGAGCGATGGCGCCTGCCGCGTCGTCGACAACGGCCGCGGCATCCCAGTCGACATCAACAAGCAGTACAAGCTGTCTGGGGTCGAGATCGCGCTCACGAAACTGCACGGAGGCGGGAAGTTCGGCGGGGACGGCTACAAGGTGTCCGGAGGACTCCACGGCGTCGGCGTGTCGGTGGTGAACGCGCTGTCGAAGAAGCTCATCGTCGAAGTCGATCGCGACGGCAAACGCCACCGGATGGAGTTCCAGGACGGCGGTGTGCCCAAGGGCAAGCTGAAGGTGGTCGGCGACGCGCCGCGCGGCCGCACCGGCACCACGGTCACATTCTGGCCAGACGACACCGTCTTCGAGACCATCGACTTCTCGGCCCGAACGATCCTCGAGCGGTTGCAGATGATGGCGTTCCTCAACAAGGGCCTCGAGATCCGCTTCGCCGACGAACGGCCCGAGCACGACACGCAACAGACCACGTACAAGTACGCCGGCGGCATCATCGACTTCGTCAAGCACGTGAACGAGTCGAAGGAAGCGCTCTTCAGTCGAGTCGGCTACTTCGAACAGGCCGAAGAAGGCCAAGAGGTCGAAGCCGCCTTCCAGTGGAGCACCGGCTACCAGACCGACGGCATCCACTCGTTCGCCAACGGCATCAGCACCATCGAGGGCGGCACGCACGAAGAGGGCTTTCGCTCTGCGCTCACCAGCGTCGTCAACAAGTACGCCCGCGCGAAGAACCTGCTGAAGGAGAAGGAAGAGAACCTCCTCGGCGAAGACATCCGTGAGGGCGTCACCGCCATCCTGTCGGTGCGGTTGCGCGATCCGCAGTTCGAGGGTCAGACGAAGGCCAAGCTCGGCAACACGAGCATGAAGACGCTCGTGCAGAAGGCCACCAACGAGAAGTTGGGCGACTGGCTCGAAGAGCATCCCACTGAGGCCAACAAGATCGTGAAGAAGGCGATCAGCGCGTCACAGGCCCGCATGGCGGCCCGCAAGGCCCGCGATGTCATCCGCAACAAAACCCTGCTCGACGGCGCGGGCATGCCCGACAAGTTGCGCGACTGCACGTCGAAAGATCGCTCCGAGCGCGAACTGTTCATCGTCGAGGGCGACTCCGCCGGCGGTCCGGCGGTCGCTGGCCGTAACCCAGCGACGCAAGCGATCCTGCCGATCAGAGGCAAGATCCTCAACGTCGAACGAGCCCGGATGGATCGCATGCTGAAGAACCTCGAGATCCAGGCGCTCATTGCGGCCATCGGCGGGGGAGTAGGTGAGGAGTTCGATGTCGAAAAGCGGCGCTACGACAAGGTCATCGCGATGTGCGACGCCGACGTCGACGGTGCCCACATCCGCACGCTGCTCCTCACGTTCTTCTACCGGAACATGAAGACGCTCGTGGAGCACGGGCACATCTTCATTGCGCAGCCGCCCCTGTATTCCACCGAGGTCGGTAAAGAGAAGATCTACCTCAAGGACGACGCCGCAAAGGCGGCGTTCCTCGCCGACAATCCAGACCACAAGAAGGACTTCCAACGGCTGAAGGGCCTCGGCGAGATGGACTGGCAAGAGCTCCAGGTCACGACCATGGACCCCGACCATCGCACACTGCTGCAGGTGACCGGCGAAGACGCCGTGCTCGCCGACGCGGCCATCGCCAAGTTGATGGGTGAAGACGTCGAGAGTCGCAAGCAGTTCATCATCACCAACGCCGACGACGTTCGCTTCCTTGACATCTAGAGAGACCAGACATGTCTGATATTCCGCCCGGTGACGGCGACCAAGCGTCGCTCATCTTCGGCGACTTCGAACCAATCGAGATCCAAGAGGAGATGGAGCGGTCGTTCCTCGACTACTCCATGTCCGTCATCACACAGCGGGCGCTGCCCGACGTGCGCGACGGGCTCAAGCCGGTGCAACGCCGCATCCTCTGGGGCATGTACGACATCGGGGCTCGTCCCGATCGCAGTCACATGAAGTGCGCGCGCGTGACCGGCGACGTGATGGGGAAGTACCACCCGCACGGCGACGGCGCCATCTACGACGCGCTCGTGCGCATGGCGCAGGACTTCACACTTCGGCACCCGCTTGTCGACGGCCACGGCAACTTCGGATCACCCGACTTCTCCGCGGCCGCCAGTCGCTACACGGAATGCCGTCTTTCGACGTTGGCGATGCGGATGCTCGACAGCATCGACGAGAACACCGTCGACTTCGAGCCGAACTACTCCGGCGAGTTCACCCAACCGACCGCGCTGCCGAGTCGCTTTCCCAACCTGTTGGTGAACGGCAACCAGGGCATTGCGGTGGGCATGGCGACGAGCATCCCGCCGCACAACCTCGGTGAGGTCATCGACGCCACCAACCATCTCATCGACAACCCCGAGGCCACGGTCGAGGACCTCATGCAGTTCGTGAAGGGTCCTGACTTTCCGACGGGCGCGCAGATCATGGGACGCCAAGGGATCATGGATGCCTTCCGCACCGGTCGCGGCTCGATCAAGCTGCGCGCCGTCGCGGAGATCGAAGAGGGCAAGCGCAACGACCAGATCATTGTCACGGAGATGCCGTACCAGACGTCGATCTCCACGACCGCCGCCAAGATCAAGGATCTCGTCGAGACCCGCCAGATCGAGGGCATCGCCGACGTGAACGACGAGTCGGCGAACGGCAAGACGCGCCTCGCGATCAAATTGAAGAGGGACGCGCCGGCGCTCGTCATCCTCAACAACCTCTACAAGCACACGCCACTGCAGTCGAACTTCGCGGTGAACATGGTCGCTCTGGTCGATGGCGTCCCGCGCACGCTGAACCTGCTCGACGCGCTCGTCGCCTACATCGAGCACCAGAGAGACGTCATCCGCCGCCGCTCCGAGTTCCGCCTCGACAAGGCGCAGCGCAGGGCGCACATCGTCGAGGGCCTGCTCAAAGCCCTCGGGATGATCGACAAGATCATTGCGGCCATCCGCAAATCGGCCAACCGGACTGGCGCCAAGGAAACGATGATGGCGAAGCCGTTCGAGTTCACCGAGGTGCAGGCCGAACACATCGTCGACCTCCGGCTGCACCAACTCACTCGTCTTGGCCAGCAAGAGCTCGACGAGGAGATGGCCAAGCTGCGCGAGACGATTGCCGAGCTCGAGGCGATCTTGAACAGTCCCGAGAAGCTCAACACCGTGATCAAGACCGAGCTCGGGGAGATCAAGGACAAGTTCGCCACCGAGCGCAAGAGCAAGATCACGTTCGACACGGGCGACATCGACATCGAAGACCTGATCGACGACGAGGACCTCATCGTCACGCTGTCGGCCAAGGGCTACACGAAGACGATGCCGGCCGACACGTTCCGAACGCAGGGCCGGGGCGGCCGGGGCGTGGCCGGCGCCAAGCTGCGCGATGAGGACTACGTCACGCAGATCCTCACCACGACCGCGCACGCCTATCTCCTGTTCTTCTCCAACAAGGGCCGCGTGTATCGCCTGAAGGCGCACGAGATCCCGATGAAAGAGCGAACGGCGCGAGGCACCGCGATCGTCAACCTGCTGCCACTACAGCCGGAAGAGAAGATCCAAGCGATCATCGACACACGCGATTACGAGACCAACCGCTTCCTGTTCTTCGTCACGAAGCAGGGTCAGGTCAAGAAGACGAAGTTCAACGAATACGACTCGTCTCGGCGCGATGGCATCATCGCCATCAACCTGCGCGGGGGCGATGAGCTCGTGAAAGTCATCCCCACAAACGGTGGCGACGACATCTTGATGGTGTCGAGACTCGGTCAGGGCATCCGGTTCAGTGAAGACGACGTGCGGCCGATGGGCCGCGCCGCCGCAGGGGTCCGCGGTATGAAGATGCGCACGGGCGACGAAGTGGTTTCGCTCGACACCTGCCGTGACGACACCGCAATCCTCATCGTCACCGACGCGGGGTACGGAAAGCGGACGCAGCTCGAGCACTTCAATCGCCAGGGTCGCGGTGGCCAAGGCGTCCGCGCCATCAAGCTCACGGCCAAGAAGGGTTTCGTGGTCGCGGCATTCATGGTGCATCTCGACGACGAGATCTTCGTGATTGCCTCGGGTGGCATCGTCATTCGCACCTCGGTTCGAGAGATCTCCTCGCAAGGCCGCGACGCCACGGGTGTTCGCGTGATGAACCTCGAACCCGGGCAGTCGGTCGCCGCGGTCGCGCCGGTGTTGTCGACCGACGACGAGTAGCGCTTCCCCCTCACAACCGAAAGAACTGGTTGGAGGTGGGCCATGCGCGCCCAAGAGTTGGACAGCGGAACGCACGGTGTCGAGACGGGTCAGTTGGTGCCGCTGTACGCCCTGATCGTGGCGATCGCGGTAGGGGTGATGCTTCTCCTTGCGCATCTCGGCGTCCTTGCCGTGCATCGGGCGCACGCGCGGACGGCGGCGGACGCGGCGGCGCTCGCCGGCGCCGCCGAAGGACCCGCCGCGGCCGAGGAGGTCGCACTCGCCAACGGCTCGGTGCTCGAGTCGTTCACCGCAATGGGGTCGGACGTCGAGGTGCGCGTGCGAGTCGGATCGACCCACGCCACCGCTCGGGCTCGCCGTGAGGGCGGCTGCCGATCGACGGCCCAGGCGCATCCCGTACACTTTCAACCGTGTCAGCCGACCAGCCCGGGGTGACGGCCCCGCCTGAGGTCGACGAGCCCGTCCCGGAACGCAACCGCGAAGGCACTGGCAACGGCGTCGTCGTCCCTCGGCGACGGCATCGATTCGCGCCGAGCGAAGGCGCCACACTCGACGATGGCGATCCGGTCGAGCCTGCGGCACGACGCGCTCCACCCAAAGCGCTGACCACGCGTGAGCGCCGGCAACTCGGTCGGCTGCGGGCTCGCAAGGTCAAGCGCATCGTGCGACACGTCGATCCGTGGTCGGTGCTGAAGCTGTCGCTGCTCTTCTACGCGTGTTTGTTCGTCGTGATCATGGTGGCCGGAACGGTGTTGTGGAATCTGGCCGGGGCGGCCGGGACCATCGCGAGCATCGAGAGCTTCATCAAGGACATCGGTGCGTTCAAGACGTTCACCTTCAAGGGCACCACGATCTTTCGCGCGAGCTTTCTCGCCGGGCTCATCCTCGTGATCGCGGGTAGCGCGCTCAACGTGCTGCTCACGGTGTTGTTCAACCTCATCAGCGATCTCGTCGGCGGCATCCGCATCAGTGTGATCGAAGAGGACACCGCCCGCCCTCTCGCCGCCGAGCCGAAGAGTGGCAGGCGCTAACTTGGCCCTCCGCTGAGGGGCTATAGCTCAGTCGGTTAGAGCGCATCCCTGATAAGGATGAGGTCGTAAG
>JBEEGD010000434.1:0-4114 GCA_041166685.1 Acidimicrobiaceae bacterium
CGTCGAGATCTTGGTCGCCATAGGGGCCGCACTCTACCGGCCGGTCAGAACAGGGGGCTCCAGGCGGAGGTGCGCAGCAAGCGGCTCTCCCACTGGTCCCGGACCTGCAACGCGTCGTGCATGAAGGTGCCCGGCTGCTTCATCGCTGACGGTGTCTCGGTCTCGAGCAGGCGCAACAGGCCCTCGTGGCTCACGACCTTCTGGAACAGGATCGCCTCCGGCCGGCGGCCACCGCTGAGCGCGACCTGAAAGCACGCTTCGATGCGCAGCAGCTGTGACTTCGCCAGCATCGGGGCGTACACCTCACCCCAGAACGTCGTGTAGTCGTCGAGCGGCTTGTGCGGCCAACCGGTGTCTTCCATGTACAGCGTGAGCTCGTGCTCAGCCCCTGGATCGACGGACACCGACGCGAGGTCGATCTCGTTCAATGGCGACCACGGCAGGGGCTTGAGCACCTTGCCCACGCTGTCGTGTTCGAGGTCGTCGAGGTCCCGGGCCCACGACTGCAGATCGCCGGAGGCAACTCGATCGAGCAGGCGGCCGTACGCTGCGCCATCGCGCACCGCGGTGATCGTGCAGATGCGGTACGCCGGACCAGTGCCGTGCGCTTGATGTACGTACCACAGCAGCCTCGCGTCGTCGCCCTCGGCCAGCGCCGCCATCCAACGGTCGCGATAGTGCGCTTCGAACTTCTCTTCGAGCGCACCGCGCACGCGATGCGTCTCGTGCACAAACAGGGTCATGCCAGACCAAGGTTCGCGTAGATGCGCCGCACCGACTCGGAGCGGTTGAGCGCGTAGAGGTGCAGTCCCGGCGCGCCCGCGTCGATCATCTGCGCAGCGAGCTCGGAGGCCGCATCCACACCGATGGAGATGACGGTGGCTGGATCTCCGTCAGCCGCCTCGAGCTGCTCGAGCAGCAACGGTGGGATGGCCGAGCCGTTCATCGCCGCCATGCGCTTCACTCCAGCCACGGTCTGCACCGGCATGATCCCCGGGATCACCGGCGTGTCGCATCCAAGCGCGGACAACTCGTCGATCATGCGGAGGTACTCGTCCGCAATGAAGAAGAACTGCGTCACGCCGAAATCGGCGAGCGCGAGCTTCTCCGCAAGATGTCGTCGATCGGAGTCGCGGTCAGCCGAGCGCGGATGCAACTCGGGATGGGCGGCGACACCAACGCCGAAGTGCGCGGGATGAGCCCGCACGATCTCCACCAACTCGACGGCATACGTGAAGTCACCGCCGACGTCGCCGCCATCAGCCGGCGGGTCACCTCCGAGAGCGAGGATGTTCTCGACCCCGCTGTCGGCGTACTCGTCGAGCAAGGCGGCAATGTCGCCGCGCGTGTGGCCCACACAAGTGAGGTGCGCCATGCACGGAAATGTCTGCTCACCATTGAGGCGGATGACGACGTCGCGCGTGCGCTCACGAGTGCTTCCGAGCGCGCCATATGTCACGGACACGAACGAGGGACCGAGCGGCGCGAGCTCGGACACCGCCTTGTCCAGCTGACGCTCCATCTCGTCGTTCTTCGGAGGGAAGAATTCGTACGAGCGTGTGGGACCCGCCGCGAGCAGCTCAGCGATCTTGGCCATCAGAAGAAGGTAGTCAGTTGTTGAACGAACTGACGCTGCTGAATCTGATGCTGGCATTGCCACTGGCCGCGACGAGCAGGATCACCAGCACGAGCAGACCCAATCCGATGAACCCGAGGATCAGGCCAGCGGTGGCCATCCCCTTCCCCGACTGGTGGCGCTCCTTGATCTGACTGAGTGCGATGAAGCCGAAGATGATCGCAAGGATCGACCCGATCCAGTACACCCAGAGGATGCCGAGCACCAACGACGCAATCGCGAAGCCGTTGGTGCTCTGCGCCGGCGCGTACGGGCTGTAGCCGTACGGCGCGTTGGGCGGCGGCCCATAGGCCGGAGGCGGGCCGTACGGCGGAGGCGCTTGGATCGGAGGGGCGGTTTGCGGCGGATACCAGTTGCCATCGGACGCCAGCCACCAACCCGGGACGGGTGGCGCGGGCGGCGGTGTCGCCGGCGCACCGGACTGTTCCTCCCCCGGCGGCGTGAAGCTCACTGGTGCCTCCAGCACGTCGCCTGATCGATTCGCGTCTCGACGATCCGGCTGCACCAGTGAGCTTCGCCGCTTCGCGGCGAAATAAAGCACTGTGCTGATGGTTCGCTCCGCACTTCGTGCTCGCTCATTGATACGACCTCCGCTCAGCGGCCTCGACGAAGTTGCGGAACAGCATTGCGATTGTCGTGGGGCCGACCCCACCGACGCGGGGCGTGATGTAGCCGGCGACCTCCTCGCACGATTCATCGACATCGGGCAGCAGTGTCTTGCCTTCGTACCGCACTCCTGCGCCGATAACCACACAACCGGGTGTGAGGTGCTCGGGTTTGATGATCCCCGGCACACCGGCCGCGGCGACGACGATGTCGGCGCGGCGGGTGTAGTCGTCCCAATTCGGCACGCCCGTGTGCACCACGGTCACGGCGGCGTTGGCAGTGGGTCGTTTCTGCGAGAGCAGCAACGCGAGTGGCCGGCCGATGGTGACCCCTCTGCCGAGGATGCACACGTTGCGACCAGAGACTGGTATCTCGTAATGCGCGAGCAGTGCTTCGATACCCGCAGGCGTGCACGACACCGGCCCAGGGATGCCGAGCGCCATGCGGCCCATGTTGGTGGGATGCATGCCGTCGACGTCCTTGTCCGGGTCGACGGTCATCAGCACCTCGTCGAAGTCGACCTGCGGCGGCGCCGGATACTGCACGAGCATTGCATCTACGGTCTCGTCCGCGTTGAACGCGCGCACGGCCGCGATCACGTCGGCGGTCGTCGTGTCCTGCGGCAGGTGCACATGCGGGCTGTTACACCCGAGCTCTTGCGCCTTGCGCATCTTCATGCCGACATAGCGCGCGCTCGCCTCGTCGTCGCCGATCAACACGGTGGCGAGGCCGGGCGTGTGGCCGTTCTCGCGCAGCTTCTCGATGCGGGGAATGAGGTCGGCGAAGACGGCATCGGCCACCGGCGCACCCGGCATCAGGACCGCAACCATCAGTGGAGGAAGTGTCTTTCGCCGGTGAACACCATGGCCACACCGAGCTCGTCAGCCTTGGCGATGGTGTCCACATCCTTCACCGAGCCGCCGGGTTGGATGATCACAGCGACACCGGCCTCGGCCGCGGCCTCGATGCCGTCGGGGAAGGGGTAGAACGCGTCGCTCGCGCACGCGCCACCCTTGGCGCGTCCCGCAGCTTTCTGCGCGGCGATCTGCCCGGCTTCGACCCGGTTCTGCTGACCGGCGCCGATGCCCCACGCCACGCCGTCACGCACGAGCACGATCGAGTTGGACTTCACGTAACCGCAGATCCGAAACGCGAGCTCGGCATCGTCGAGCTCGAATTCGCTGGGCTGACGCTCGGTCACGATGCGCCACGACGATCGGAGCGCGGCGAAGTGATGAGGGTCCTGGAGGAGGAGCCCACCCGTGATCGCGCGCTGATGGCGCGCGTCAGGCACCGGCGGTGGCGCTTCGAGGAGCCGAGTGTTCTTGCGCTTGGCGATCAACTTCTCGACAACTCCGGCCTCGTATCCAGGCGCGATCACGACGTCGGCCTGAGCGGCGGCGATCATGCGCTCGACGGTCGCGTCGTCGATCGGACGGTTCACCGCGACGATC
This sequence comes from Acidimicrobiaceae bacterium, assembly GCA_041166685.1. GTDB lineage: Bacteria > Actinomycetota > Acidimicrobiia > Acidimicrobiales > JACDCH01 > DASUCS01. The sequence continues at coordinate 3,697 of JBEEGD010000434.1, forward strand.
CCGCCGAACGCGGACCGCTCGTCGCACTCGAACGCGAGCTGGTACGCCTCCGCCAGGGTGTCGGCGACCGCGGCGCCGCACGGGTTGGCGTGCTTGATGATCGCGACGGCAGGCCGCTGCCCGGTCGGGTCCATGTCATGCGCGAGCAACCATGCGGCGTCGGCGTCGTAGAGGTTGAGGTACGACAGCGCCATGCCCGCGTGCTGCGTCATGTTGTCCCACCATGGTGAGGCGCCGGCGGCGCGGTAGAGCGCGGCTCGCTGGTGGGGGTTCTCGCCGTAGCGCAGCTCGAGGGGCACACGTTCGTAACTCGGCTGATATGTGTCCGGAAGAATCTCGTCGCCGTCGAACCACTCGACGATCGCCGCGTCGTACGCCGCGGTGTGGGCAAAGGCCTTGCGGGCGAGAGAACGCTTCG
>JBEEGD010000435.1:0-2760 GCA_041166685.1 Acidimicrobiaceae bacterium
GGGGAGGGGCTGATCGAGCGCCTCACGCCCGTTCGTCACTCGATCACGGGCGGCGGTGTGACGTGCGGCTGGGAGCAGGGTCCATCTGTCGGGCCTGGCTACACCGCGCCGTTTCCGTTCACCGGGACGCTGCGGCGTGTCGTCGTCGACGTCAGTGGTGAGCCCTATCGCGATCCTGAGGCCGAGTTCGAAGCAATCATGTCGGAGCAGTAGCCCTACACGAGCGTGAGGTCGTCGCCTCGCTGCAACGCACGAGTGTCGTAGCGGCGGCGGTGGTGGTGACCGAAGCCGCCGAGCTTGAACCACGCGAGCGGTAGCAACCACCAAAGAGACGCAGCCCCCATCAGGAATGCGGCGGCCACGATGACCATGGTCCAGAACGCCGCAGCGCGGAATTGCCACCACGAGGGGCGGACCCGCTCCCGTTCGACCGGAAGCTCGCGCAGGACGTGCCGCAGGTCGCCGTCCGTCTTTGCTCGCCACGCCTCGTCGACTCGGGCCTCGAAGTCCTCGAGGGTCAGCCGGCCGTCGCCCGTGTGGCGCGACAGCTGATCGATGGTGGCCTGCCGGTCGGCGTCGGAGGCACGGACGTCAGCCCGCGGCCGGCGCTCGACGACCCACGAATCGCGGATGGCCCGATGGCTCGACCAGCACATGCTGCAACCTCCTGCCCTTGCGACAGGCAGAACATACGCCTGGAACCGGGCCGCGGGAAGGCCGCGTGACAAGTGACCGGTGGTTTCCGCGCCTGGCCGGCGGGTACCCTTGACCAGTCGGTCAAGCCCAGGGGGAGAGATTCACGGATGAAGCGGATCCTGCCGGTTGACGAGTTGGCTCGTGACGAGCGCTTCGAGCGGATCAAGATCGAAGACGTCATCTTCGATCCGCGCAACGCCAGCAACAGCGACAAGCGCCAGGGTGGGTTCCGTGTCGAGAACGCCGAGGCCCCGGACGGTGCTCGTGGATTGATGCACAGCATCTTCGTGGGCGAGATCCAGGCCCTCGAAGGTGCAGGCCGTACCTGCTGGGACTTCGACACCGGCGATGGGCGCGAGGAAGCACCGTTCGCGCTGAAGCTCGACATGGCTCGGCAGTGCTGGGACGAAGCTCGTCACGTCGAGATCAGCTGCAAGCTCAACGAGCACATGGGTTCGTCGATCGGCGAGTTCGGCGAGCAGGTTCTCCTGTACGAGGCCGCCTGCAATCCTGACCCGGTCCTGCGCCTCACCGGCGTCAACCGCGCCCTCGAAGGATTGGCGATCGACGTGTTCAACACGATGCGTGACTTCGGCGCGGCCACCACCGATCCCGTCCTGTACTTCTGCGAGGACTGGATGCTCGCCGACGAGGTCACCCACGTGAAGATGGGCTCCGACTGGCTGCGGCGCCTCACCGAGAAGGACCCGGAGCGCCGCCAGCAAGCGCTCGAGTTCCAGCGGGCGGTCGACAAGCTCTTCAGCTTCGGTGGCTTCCGCGGTGAGGACGAGGAGAGCCCCGTCCACCTCGCTCGCAAGTTCCGGAGCCTCGCCGGTTTCTCGGACGACGAGATCTCCGAGCTCGTCGACACCGCCGCCGAGGCGTACGCCGAAGCGCAGGCGATGCAAACCGCAGCCGCCGCAGGCGCTTAAATCCCACTCATCATTTCCTCAGTCGTCTTCGGCGCGCTCGTTCTCTTTCAGGTCCACCGGGCGTGGGCGTGGGTCGTCGTCATCGGCAATGGTCTCGCGGGGGTGTGGGCGCTGGGCGCGCACTGGGTGCCCGCTCTACGCACCCGAGCCCTGTGGTGGTTCACGGTGCTGGTCGAGGTCAGCATCTTCGTGCAGGCGGGCCTCGGCGTGGCGTTGGTGAACGTCGAGAAGATCGACCCACCGCAGTTCCACCTGTTCTACGGCTTCGTGGCCATCATCGCCATCGGCATCCTGTACTCGTACAAGACGACATCGCCGTGGGTGCGCGAGCGGCTCTACCTCGTCTACGGCTTCGGCAGCCTGTTCCTCATGGGACTCGGTATCCGAGCGATGCTGGTTGTCGGGAGATGAGTACGCTTCGGCCGTGGCTGTGAGCGCGTACATCCTGATCCAGACCGAAGTGGGCAAGGCCGCGCAAGTGGCGACCGAGGTGTCCGACATCGAGGGTGTGGTCTCCGCCGAGGACGTCACCGGGCCCTACGACGTGATCGCCAGGGCGGAAGCGTCGTCAGTCGACGAGCTCGGCAAGATGGTCGTGAGTCGCGTGCAGATGATCGACGGCATCACCCGCACGCTGACCTGCCCGATCGTCCACCTCTAGGTACCGGGCAGAACGGCGAAAGCCCCGCTGTCGACGATGGCGCGGCTCCAGGGCCGGCCGAGCTCGCGCAGCTCGTTGCAGCCATCCTCCCCGAGCGCTTCCCAAGCCGGGAGCGCCAGCACGTCCGTCTGATCTTCGATGCGGGCCCGCAGGGCGGTGCCCTCGTCGGTGAACCCGCCTTCGCCGGTCACGAGGCCCCGAGCCGCGAGGCGGGCGACACCCGCCGTCCACGCCTCGTCGGACCACGCCCGACTCGTCTGCAGCGCGACACGAGGAACGGCCCCAGACGCGGCATGGGTGATGAGGGCTTCAACGGCGTCGAGTCCCTCGGCCACGAGGCAGGCGATGTGACCGTCGCCGCGGTACTCGCGAATGAGGCTGATCGCATGCCACAGGGCGAGGTGGGGCTCGGTCGGCCACGGCAGGGTGGCGTGGCCGGCGTAGAGCGGCCGGCCGGGAATCGTGCACGCT
>JBEEGD010000436.1:0-11857 GCA_041166685.1 Acidimicrobiaceae bacterium
AAGGGCCCAACCACCCGCCGCGAGCTACTCCACTCCCTCGCCCACGCAACGACCCCCTGGATGCCGGCCTAACAGAAAGCAAATCGCAACTAGAGGACGAGGGCGGCGAGGAGATCCATCGAGTGCAGCCATGCGTCGATGTCCTTCTGCCACGGCGCAGCGACGACGTGCTGCACACCGGCGGCGGCAAACGCGTCACGCTCTTCCGTGATCAGGCCTGGGTCCATGCCTTGCGGGTCCCACCCGGTGCGGGTGGAGATGGTGAAGGACTCCTCCGGTCGGTCGCGGCGGATGCGTTCGACGACACCGCCGGCCGCGGGCGGATCGATTCCGACCGCTTGGAACCCGTCGCCCTTCTCCACTGCCCGTCGATAGGCGGCCTCGCTCCCGCCTCCAACCCAGAGCGGGATGTCGTGCGCGGGCTTGGGCAGCACGCGGATGTTGTCGAACGAGATGAACTCACCGTGGAACGACACCGGGTCGTCGCGCCACACCGCTCGCAGGAGGTCAATGGTCTCATCCAACCGGCGGCCGCGGTCGTGGAACCGGTACCCGAGCGCCTCATACTCGGCCTCCGACCAACCGACCCCGACACCGGCGATCACCCGCCCGGCCGACAACGAGTCGATGCTCGCGAGAATGTTGGCCAGCTCGAGGGGGTTGTGCATCGGCACGACCAGCACGCTGGTTCCGAGGTTCACCCGCGTCGTGCAAGCCGCGGCCCAGGTCAGCGTCACAATCGGGTCGTACAGGTGGGGTGACGGATAGGACTGCTCCGCGGGGTGAACGATGTGGTCGCTCACCCAGACGTCGGCGAACCCCAGTTCTTCCGCATGCTGGGCGGCCCGGGTGATGGCTTTCGCGCTGGCGACGCGGCCGTATTGCGGCAAGTGGATCCCAACGCGCATCTCAGCCTCCGTAGCTCATGCGCGTGTCTTCCATGCGCAGCACCGGTGTGTCCTCTGGCTTCTGGAACCCGGCGTTGACCACCTCGCCGATGAACAGTGTGTGCTCTCCCACATCGACCGGATTGCGGACCTCACACTCCACGAACGCAACGGCTTGGTCCAGGATCGGCGCGCCGGTGACCACGCCGTCGTGGAACGCGAACCCGTTCATCGTGTTCGCCGTCGCATCAACCTCGACCGGCTTGGTGAACTTGCGGACGATCGCCCGGTCCTCTCGGTCGACCGTGCTGACCGTGAACGAGCCGCCCTCCGCGATGAGCTCATGCGTGAACGCTTCCTTCTCCACACTCACCGCGAGGAGCTTCGGATCGAAGCTCACCTGCGTGATCCAGTTGGCGGTCATGAAATTTCGTCGAGCACCCGCGCGCGACCCAACCACATAGAGGCCGCTTGGATACGTCCACAGCAGCCGCCGGCGCAGCTTGTCGTACTCCTCGGAATCGACGTTCGGGGGAAACGGGCCGACGGGGCCAGACCCTGCAGTTGCCATTGCTGGGCACCCTACGGCTGGGCGTCATCCAGCTGCTCAAGGTTCGGCCAAGAGTGGTCGATCAGATCGGTACCCGCTCCCAGAAACGGTTTCGGTGTGTCGAGGGCCCCACGTTCCAGGGGGCCTTCGTCGCGTTCAGACGCAAATTCCGAGCCGGCCCCCGGAATGGTGGCGATCCCTCGGCAGTCGTGCCCCTTGATTCGACCGGAGGATCTGCCGACAGGTCAGAGATGGAGACCAGTGTGGACGTCGCCGAGTTGCGAGCGGCGCGGGCTGACGTGGACGTGGCGTTGGCCATGATGGAGCTCGAGAACGCCGATCTGCTCACGCGGGTTGGCGGTACTCGGTATTCGTGCCACGGCGTATGGATCGAGCACGGCGTCGTGCGGGACACGCGCGATGGCAGGACCGGTGGCCAATGCTCGAGAGGACCCGGGTGTCGCGGCGCCGGGACGATGGATCACATTCGGGCAGAGAGTTGCCACATCGCGCTTGCGCCGTGCCCCTCCTGCACGTCGGCCTGACATCTTCTCCAACGGACATTCGATCGTCATCACGCTGCGATCTGATCGCAGCATCGACGTCGTACGGTGCCGCGGCTCGCTGAAGTCGAGGAATCCGTCCTCCTCCTGCCGAGCCGGCGCGAGCCTCTCTGGCTAGTGAGAGGCTTTCGCCGCGTCAGCCGGCCTGCTCGCGCGTGTGATGATGCGGGCTCAGACAAACAGGAGGCCTGTCATGCATGCTGTGGTCGTTCGGGTGAGCATCGACGCTGAACGCGGCGACGAAGCCCTCAAGAACTTGAACGAAACCGTCCTGCCGATGGCCCGACAGTCACCGGGCTTCAAAGCGGGTTACTGGACTCGAAGCCCCGACGGGTCGAAGGGCTGCTCGATGGAGATCTTCGAGTCCGAGAAGGATGCTCAGGCGTTCTCCGAGAACCTCAAGATGCCGCCCGGCGCGCCCACCACGCTCGAGAGCATCGAACTGATGGAAGTGGTCGGCAGCGCATAGGGCAAGCGCGTGTGCGCCCGTCAGTCGAGGTCGGGCGGGGGCCAGGAAGGGTCGAGCTGACGCAGGAAGAGCGCGCACCGTTCTTCCTCGTCGGTCTCGCCGATCGCGGTGGCCGCACCTCGCAACCCGTTGAGGGCGCGCAGGAACCCGCGGTTCTCCTCGTGCGCCCAGCGGACGTAGCCCGACCCGCGCCATCCATTGGCGCGGAGGCGATCGAGCCCTCGGTGATAACCGGACCGAAACGCGGCGTAGGCCTCGACATCGTCGCGTGCGAGTTGGCCAAGGCGGGCCCACGCGTCGAGGAACCGAGGCCATCGGGCCACCACCGCCGCGACAGCATCACGGTCGCCGAGCGCGCTGGCCAACGCGGCGAGTGCCTCGCGGGGTTCGGGATCGAGGATCGTCTCGGGCGGACCGGCGCCGGACAGGTTGACTGGACGAGGCTCTGACATCGACCGCAAGCTAGCGGTCGTTACGCTTTCAGGTGATGGTCGTGCTGCTCAGCGCGCTCACTGCCGACACGGTCGAAAAGCTGGCGATCGGACTGCTCGTCGTCATCGCGATCGCGTCGATCCTCGTGATCCGCAGCAGCCTCAAACTCATCTCGAAGCTGGGCATGATCCTCGCGCTCGGTGCGCTCGGCGTGGGGATCTTCCAGAATCGCGTCGAGCTGGGCCGCTGCAGCCAGACCTGCTCGTGCACGATCTACGGCAAGGACGTCGAAGTCCCGCACCTGCCGTTCTCGTGCGACTACTGAGCCAGCGCGACCACGCGCCGGACGAAGGCGGCAAAGTCGGCGTGGTGGCTGACGTGGGCGGAGTGGTCGGCGCCTTCGATCACGAACAGCTCGCCGGATCCCACGAGCCGCGCAAGCTCTTGCGCCGCCCACTGGTGATGTTCCCGCGACCGTGTGCCGCAACCCGCGACGACGGGCACCGTGAGCAACGTCGGGTCGTACGCCGGTTCCGAACGCGCCGACCGTAACTCGGCGAGCAACGCCGGTCCTTCCGCCCGGCGGTCGCGCTTGACCTGAACTGGGAGCGCTTCCCATCGCTCGTCTCCGATCATCCGCCTCATGAAGCGTTCAGCCGCGTCACGCGCATTTTCGGTCGTAGTGCCGGTGTCCGCGGACATCGCTTCGCCGCCCGCGCTCTTCGTGGGCCACCACTCAACCCATGGCATCGGTGCCTCGAACGCGCCGACAGCGCGCACGATGTCGGGGCGGCGCTGAGCAGCCGCCAGCGCGATCACACCACCGAGGCTGTGGCCAACGGCGACGCCGGGCCGATCGTCGAACAATCCGATCAGATCGTCGACGTGCCCGGCGATCGTCGGTGCACCGAGACTCGCGCTCTTCGCGTAACCGCGGCGGTCAAAGCGCACGGTGTGCAGATCGTGCAGATGACGCGTGCATCGAGCGAAGGCGGTGTTGCGGTCCATCGCGCCGTGAAGCAGCACGACCAACGGGGCGTGTGCGACGACGTGCTCGCTTACGAAGAGATCGATTACCGCATGTCTTTCGGCGTGAACGCGGCTTCAAGTCGGTCGCGCTCGCGCGCGTCGGCCAGCCCGACAAGACGGCGCCGGCGCAGATCTGCGCTCGAGCGCGCGAGCAGCAGCCGAACTTCCCGGGCGAACTGCTCGGGATCAACGGGCTTGTTGAGGTATTCGTCGGCACCGAGGTCCCAACACCACACCGCATCCTTCGTATCGGTCTTGGCAGTGAGCACCAGCACCCGTGTGTCGGGGGCGAACCCGCGATCTCGCCTTTCCCGCAGGACCTGAAGACCATCGACGTGCGGCATCATCAGGTCGAGGATCATGCAGTCGGGCGCCGCGTCCGTGAGCTCGGCGATGGCCTCCGCCCCATCGGCGGCCTCGCGAACCGTGTAGCCCTCGTCATGCAGGACGTAGCCGAGCATTGCGCGAATGCTGGCGTCGTCGTCGACCACCAGCACCGTCTGGGAGCCATCCGCATCGGGGGCCACAAACGAAGGTTACAGGTCTCTCGGCTCGTCGCCCGGAGCGTCAACGAAGTCAAGCCGGCTACGAATTGGATGCCCTTCGGGCACCTCGACCAGCACGATGCGCACGCCGTCAGGATCTTCGATCCACATCTCGCGCAAGCCCCACGGCATCGTCTTGGGCGGTGCCGTGATCGTCACCTGACCCGTGGCGGCGAGGCGCGCGTGTTCGGAATCGACATCGGGGACCTGCAACCACAGCGTCATCGGCATCGGATCGCGGCCTTTGGGCGCCCTCGCGCAGTTCAGTTCGAGGAAGCCGCCCCCGAGGAACAGCACGACGCCAGTGAGCCGGCCGTCAACTCCGAACTCGCGGTAGATCCGCAGTCCGAGGACGTCGATGTACCAATGACGGGAGCGCTCGAAGTCGAGAGGCGACAGCAGCACCCGGCTCGACAGCACCTCCACTAGTCGCCCCCTTGCTCCGACCCACCCACGTCTGCACGTTATGGCCCGCGAGCATCTACGTTGCGGGATCGCATGGAGCTGCTGCTGATCCGCCACGCACTTCCGGTCCGCATCGAGGGCGAGGAGGGCACGGCCGCCGACCCGGAGCTCGCCGAGCTCGGACACGAGCAGGCCAGAGCGCTCGCCGACTACCTGGCCGGCGAGACCGTCGACGTGCTGTACGTCAGCCCACTTCGACGCGCGCTCCAAACGGCCGAGCCGCTGGCCGCGAGGCTCGGTGTGGAGGCGATCATCGACGAGGAGCTCGCCGAATTCGATCGCCATTCGCACTTCTACATCCCGATCGAAGAGTTACGCGAGCTCAAGGACGAGCGATGGGACGACCTCGTCGAGGGACGTTGGGGCGTGGACGGCGAGGTCGACCCGAGCACCTTCAAGTCGGTCGTCGTGGAGGCCGTTGAGCGCGTGATTACCGCCAACTCCGGCAAGACCGTCGCGATCGTGTGTCACGGCGGTGTGATCAACGCCTACTTCGCTCATTTGCTGGACTTGGACTTCCCGATGTTCTTCGAGCCGGCGTACACCTCCATCTCGAGGGTGCTTGCATCGAGCGCCGGTCAGCGCCAGGTGAAGTCGATCAACGAGCATGCGCACGTGCGCGAGCTGATCTAGCCGTTCTGGCGTCACGTACCGCGGTATCGCGCGGTGGTTGACGCCAGAACGTCAGCTGCGCGGCACTTGGCTCCACGGAAGTTGCTTGTCGACCCGCACGTCGCCCGGTAGGCCGAGCACGCGCTCACCCAGGATGTTCTTCATGATCTCTGTGGTGCCGCCCTCGATGGAATTGGCCCGCATCCGCAAGAAGGCCTGCTGGGGCTGCGACCACACCATCGAGTGCTTGGGCCGGGACATCGGATAGCCGTCCGGCTTCAACATCCCCTCGGCACCGAGCAGGTCGACGCAGAACTCGCTCACGTCTTTGTTGAAGTCCGCCGCGAGCGCCTTGCCGATCGACCCCTCCGGCCCGGGAGTTCCGACCGTTCGCAACTGCTGTGCACGGAGGTTGGTGAGCCGCAACACCTCGGCGCGGACCCACAGCTGCATGAGCTGGTCGCGCTTGACCGGATCGTTGTTGCCCTTCTGCTTCCAGATCTTCACCGCTTCAGCGATGAACCCGCCACCGCGTGGCGCGATCTGTCCGCCGATCGAGACCCGCTCGTTCATCAACGTCGTGAGCGAGACACCCCACCCTTCGCCGACGTCGCCGAGACGTTCCGAGTCCGGGATGCGCACATCGGTGAAGAAGACCTCGTTGAACTCCGCCTCACCGGTGATCTGGTAGAGCGGCTTGACCTCCACGCCCGACGCGTGCATGTCGACAACGAAGTACGTCATCCCCTTGTGCTTCACGGACTCGGGGTCGGTGCGGGCGATGAGCATTCCCCAACGCGCCAGATGAGCGAGCGAGGTCCACACCTTCTGACCGTTGACGAGCCACTCGTCGCCGTCACGAATCGCTCGCGTCGACAAGCTCGCGACGTCGCTGCCCGCGCCAGGTTCGCTGAACATCTGGCACCACACCTCTTCACCGGTGAACAGCGGCCGGAGGTAGCGCCGGCGCTGCGCGTCGCTGCCGTGGGTCACGACCGTCGGCGCCCCCATTCCGTAGCCGATCGGATTGCGCGGATATGCCATGGGCGCCCCCGCCCTGGCCAGGCGCTCGCCGATGACCTTCTGCAGCTTCGGACTCACACCCAGGCCGCCGTGGCCTTCGGGAAAGTGGACCCACGCCAAGCCAAGGTCGAACTGCGCGCCGAGGAACTCTTCGACCGGCGTCTGCTTGGGATCATGCTCGTCGAGCAGTTGATCGATCAGCTCGTTGACGCGGTGCTCGGCGGACGTGTCGGCGGCGGGAGAACGGGCGGTATCGAGGGCGCTCACGCCCTCGACGCTACCTTGACCGCGCGGTCAAGTTGAAGTCCGAGCCCACAGCACCTCGTTGCCGGTACGAGGGCGCTCGAGTGTCTCGGCCAGACGGCGATGGTCGAACGCCGGCAACGCGCCGAGCGATGCGAGCAAACCAGAGTCTTCGGCGGCCTCGAGGCTCACGATGCACCCCTGCTCGCCTCCGCCGTCGAGCACGAACCGCATACGCTCGCCCCAAGGTCCCTTGGGCAGGGTGATGATTCGGACCTCGAGGAGCTCGTTCCAGGACACCTCCTCATAGCGGCCGTCCGCCAACCAGCGCTTGACGCCCCAGCTGTCGACCGCCAGCTTCGTCGTCGCGGCCGCAGCCTGTCGCGCGGCGCGTTGCGCGCGCCCCCGCGCGATGAAGACGGCGAACAGCACGATCGGCAGGACCAAGAACAGGACAGACACGAGTCAGTTCAGCCGGGCCCGCAGGCGCGCCGCTCCCCGCTCGGCATCCTCCACCAGCGCAGCATCTCCTGCAGTGCGCGCGACGTCCGCGAGCCGATCGAGCGCGGCGGCGGCCTCGAGAAACCGTCCGTCGGCCGCGAGCGCGGACGCCAGCTCGCGCCGCTCCTCCATGGGCACACCCGGCACTGCCACTCGCAGACCGAGCACCCAGGCCAGAGCCTGGCGGTCACGGCGCGCCAGGTGGATGCCCTTCAGGTTGGCCAGCAACCGGCCGACGATCGCCCGGGTTCCGACCGGCGCGAGGTAGGCGTCATGGAACACGGCGCCGGTGTCCGTCTCGAGGAAGATGCGCTCGCAGCCCGTGCGATCGAGCAGGCGTCCGGCGAAGGGATCCGCGAAGGCGTCGGGATCAGCACCGTCGCGCACAAGGAAGTGACCTGGCATGCCGATGCCGATGACCGGAACGCCGAGCCGGCGCCCCACCTCGATCGTCACGACACTCAAGGTGATCGGGATGCCGGTTCGTCGTTCGATCACGTGGTGCAGGTACGAGTTGCGCGCGTCGTAGTAATCATCGCGATTGCCCGCGAAGCCTTCCTCGGACAGATGCCGTACGACCCCCGGGAAGGTCGCGTCTGCGCAACGAGCGGCAATGTCGTCGAGCGCGCCGAGCCAACGGGAGATGTCCAGTCCGGGCTCCGCGTGCGCCGCAACGAGCAGTGTGAGCTCATCGAGAGGGATTGCCGGCTCCGGACCTCGCACGAGCGCCTCGAAGCGGTCAGCAGGATTCACCCGGGAGGTTCGCTCAGCGGAGTGCGCCCGGCGAAACCGTCCTCGGGCCAATGCCACCACGCAACCTCCGGCTCGCCGGCGAGCCAGCACAACCAATACCCCCGCCCGTTGGGACCCTGGGCGGGGAAGTCGACGAGACCCTGTCGAACGTCGCGCAGGACGATGCCCTCCTCTTCGAGCTCGACGACGACGTCGTGGAACGCGCCCATCTCATCGCCCGGTGTTGCGTGGCCGTTGCCAATTGCCGCGGTCGACACGGCCGCTGCTCGCCCCCCGATGTCTGCGGCCGCCGCTTGGGCGCGCATCACTGCGTCGACGACACGGGGCAGAGCCTCGTTGGCTTCCTCAACGGTCCACCACCTCGGTGGGTCGTTGGGGTCGATCACTCTTGGATCACGATGAGTCGTTCTTCGGTCATCTCGCGGACCGCGTAGGCCGGTCCTTCTCGTGTGTTGCCACTGTCGCGCACGCCTCCATAGGGCATCTGGTCGGCGCGCCAGGTCGGGACCTCGTTGACGAGGACGCCGCCGAAGTCGAGCGTTCGGGCCGCGTGCAGAGCGACGTCGAGTTCGTTGGTGAAGATCGCCGCCTGCAACCCGTATCTCGTGTCGTTGGCCAACCGCAACGCGTCCTCGACCTCGTCATACGCCGCCACGGCGACGACCGGACCGAAGACCTCCTCGCTGCACACCTTCATTTTGTTGGTCACGTCGGTCAACACCGTGGGTTCGAGCAGGCGGCCGTGTACTTCGCCGCCGACCTGAACCTTCGCGCCCTCCCCGACGGCGTCGTCGATCCACGACTTGACCCGCTCGGTCTCATCGGGCGCGATCAGCGCCGACACGTCGGTGGCCTCCTCGAGCGGGTCGCCGATCACGAGTTGTCGTACCTGATCGACCAGGGTGGCGACGAAGTCGTCATGGATCGCGCGCTGCACGTACACGCGCTGCGTCGAGATGCAGGACTGGCCGGCGTGGCTGAACCCCGCGACCTTGATCTTGCTCGCCGCGCCCCGCCAGTCGCCGCTTGGCTCGATCACGACCGGGGCGTTGTTGCCCAACTCGAGGCCGACCCGCTTGCGCGGGGCTCGCTCGCGGATGCTCCAGCCGACGGGCGGCGAGCCCGTGAAGGTGATCAGCGCGACGTCGGGATGATCCACCAGCGCGTTCCCGACCTCGCCGCCGCCGCCGGTGACAACGCTCAGCCAACTCTCCGGTAGGCCGCAGTCGTCGAGCAAGAGCTCCGCGAGTGCGATCGCCGAGAACGGTGTCTGACTCGCGGGCTTCAGCACCACTGCGCATCCGGCAGCGATGGCCGGCGCGACCTTGTGTGCGACCAGGTTCAACGGGAAGTTGAAGGGACTGATGGCGCCGACGACGCCCACCGGCACGCGCAGGACGAACCCGAGCTTGCCTACTCCGGCATCGCTCGCATCCAGGGGCACCATCTCACCTGTGAGCGTGCGGGCGACGGCCGCCGAGAACTGGAACGTACTCACGGCTCGGGCGGCTTCGACTCGCGCGGTCTTGATCGGCTTGGCAGCTTCCACTGCAATCCTGCGAGCGAACTCCTCTTGCCGGTCGCGGAGCCCGACGGCCGCTCGGTCGAGGATCTCGGCTCGCTCGTACGCGGGCAGCCGTGATCGAGTCATCATCGTCCGAGCGGCGGCCACCGCCCGATCCACGTCGTCCGCGGTGCACTTCGGCACCGAACCGACCGTGGTGCCGTCGTAGGGGTTGACGACCTCGATCGAGGCGGCCGCGTGATGACGTTCGCCGGCCAGTGGAACCGGGTGCTGGTCTGTCATTTGGAGACTCCTTTCTCGGGCGAGGCATGCTTGAAGCCGGTTAGGGCGTGGTACCGAACACGAGGAGGTAGGCGATGGCGCTCTCTTCACTCATTGAATCGGTGCTCGGGGTCGATCTGCCGATCGCCTTTCGAGCCTACGACGGCAGCGCACTCGGCCCCGCCGAGGCGCCGGCCACTCTCGTCCTGCGATCCCCGGACGCGCTACGGCGGATCATCACCGCGCCGGGTGAGCTCGGATTCGCCCGCGCCTACGTCAGCGGCGACCTCGACGTGGAAGGCGACATCTTCGAGGCTTTGTCGTTGCGTGATCGGCTCCCGGATGTCCGACTGTCGCCGCGACAGTTCCTTGCCGCAGTCCGTGAGGTCGGTCTCAGGAACCTTCGGGGGTTGCCGCCTCCGCCGGAGGAAGCACGTTTGCGCGGTCGGCGGCACAGCGTCGCCCGAGATCGCGCCGCCGTCAGGCACCACTACGACGTCTCGAACGACTTCTATCGACTCGTTCTCGGTCCGTCGCTCACCTATTCGTGCGCCGTGTTCACATCCGACGACACCACGCTCGAACAGGCCCAGGCGAACAAGTACGAGTTGGTCGCACGCAAGCTCGACCTGCATGAGGGCATGCGGCTTCTCGACGTCGGGTGCGGATGGGGAGGCATGGTGCTGCACGCCGCGCAGAATCACGGCGCGCGGGCCGTCGGCATCACGATTGCAGAGCGCCAGTGCGACCTTGCGTCGAAGCGCGCCGCGGATGCCGGTCTGATCGACAGTGTCGAGATTCGAAATCAGGACTATCGCCTCACCGACGACGGTCCCTACGACGCGATCTCGTCTATCGGCATGTTCGAGCACGTCGGCGAAGACCGCCTGGCCGACTACTTCCGCAGCCTCTTCGATCTCCTCGCCCCCGGCGGACGCATGCTCAACCACGGCATCAGCCGGCCCCCCGGCGCGAGCGCGCGATTCGAGCGCAACAGCTTCATCGATCACTACGTGTTCCCCGATGGCGAGTTGCACGAAGTCGGTCGAGTGGTCTCGATCATGCAGCAAGCCGGCTTCGAGGTGCGCCATGTGGAGTCACTGCGCGAGCACTATGCCAAGACGCTGCGGCATTGGGTCGCCAACCTCGAAGACAACTGGGACGAGGCCGTTCAACTCGTGGGCCCAGCGCGAGCACGCATCTGGCGGCTCTACATGGCCGGTTCCGCGCTCAATTTCGAGGCAAACCGCTCACAGATTCATCAGGTGCTCGGTGTGAAACCCGCGAACGGCAGCTCCGCAATGCCGTGGAGGCCAGACTGGAAGTAGCCCGCGCTACTCCCGTATGACCTCCGGCTTTCCGTTCCTCGACTGGCCCGCGCCAATTCCGTTCGCGCACCGCGGGGGCGCGTCCGAGGCACCGGAAAACACGATGCCCGCGTTCGAGCATGCGGTCCGTCTCGGCTACCGCTACATCGAGACCGATGTGCACGCCACCTCTGATGGTGTGCTGCTCGCCTTCCACGACGATGTCCTCGATCGCGTGACCGACGGCCGCGGCCGCATCGATGGCCTGCCGTGGTCGGCTGTGCAACGGGCCAAGGTCAACGGCCGCGAGCCGATCCCGCTCCTCGAAGATCTCCTCGGTACGTTCCCCGACATTCGGGTGAACATCGATCCGAAGCATGACCGCGCGGTCCCCGCACTCGCCGCAGTGCTGCGCAAGTGCGACGCCGTCGGCCGGGTCTGTATCGGCGCATTCAGCGACCGGCGATTGTCTCGGGTGCGCGCCCTGCTCGGGCCGGAGGTGTGCACATCGCTCGGCCCCCTCAACATCGCGACGCTGCGTGGTGCCTCGTACGGCCTGCCTGTCGGACGCCTACCCTCCCCATGCGCGCAGGTACCCACCGGTACGCGCGGGGTCAGGCTCGTCGACCGACGCTTCGTGACGACCGCCCATGCCCGTGGGATCAAAGTCCACGTCTGGACCATCGACGATC
>JBEEGD010000437.1:0-7351 GCA_041166685.1 Acidimicrobiaceae bacterium
GGACAGCCAGCAGTCGACGGTGCCGGCGGTTCCCGAGGTGCACGTCGACGTCGCGACGGACAGCGTCGCCCCAAAACGCGATCCCTCCCGCACGCCGTTGGTCACGGCCAACTTCCGGTTCCACGCCAGACCGCCCGTGAACATCCCGAGCAGGATCATCATGAGCACCGGCAGCACGAATGCGAACTCGACCAGCGCGGCCCCGCGGTCATCGCCGCATGGCCGCCGACGACCAGGTCCGCTCGTCGCGCCATGGTCGAGAGACACCACGCGACCCTCGCTCACCCCGACACCATCGGCCTGTCGCCGCTGAGGCTGAAGCAGATGAAGCCGAAATCATCCGATTTGCGGCCAAGCTAAGGCTCCGCGTCTCAACGAACAGCAGCGGCCGCCGACGCCCTCAAAGAGTGCGGCTGACAACTCTCGCTCGCGGACCTGCGGTGCTGATCTCGTCGCTGTCTGGGCGGTTGAGTCACACTCAGCCGGTGGTGCCGCCGGCTAGCCGATAGTCCCTTGCATCCCGCTCTTCCGGACAGGGTCGTTGGCGATCGCGCGCATCGACGCAAAGGACACCACCGTGGAGGCGTGGAGGGTGAACGGTCCCCGGGCCGCTGACCAGCGGCATTCGATCGCTTCGAAACGCGGATGGCGCGCTAAGACACACGAGTGGGACACACGAGTACCGACACATGGCGGCATCGTTCGGGAAAGCTCGGCACAACCCGTCCTCGTCGTCGGTGACACAACTCCGTTGCGCGGGCGTCGATGACCGTCCCGACATGGCCCAGCGTGGATCGGGTGAGTGGGACGTCGCGGGAGTCGGGCACTCCAGCCTTCACGCGCACGGCTCGGTTTCGGTCGAGGTCCGTTTGGCCCCACGGGTCATGGCGTCAAGCCGCTCGTGTCCCCACGGCCTCGATCTCGCCACACGCCCGCGCGACGCCGTCTTCGAGGGCCAACAGATCGCGCATTCGGTGGGCGGCACTGCGATAGCGCGACTCGCGCGTGACAGCGCTGATCGCGTCGCGGAACTGTGCGTGCGTGGCGCCGCGCTCAACGAGTAGTCCGCACCCGAGGTCTTCGGAGCGGCGCCCGTGCCAGAACTGATCGATCATGCGCGGCACGACGACCGTCGGCAACCCCTGCGTGAGCGCCGCCGCGTGCGTGCCATACGAGCCTGACTCCACTACGGCCAGACATCTCGGCAGCACCGCTTGAAGGGGGAGGAAAGCGGCTTCGATGCAATGGTCGCCCGCTCCGGCGGTCTCACGGCCCGCGTGCGCCGTCACGAACAGACCCCGCAACCGGAGGTCTTCGAGAACCTCGGCGACGCGACGGAAGAGTTCGCGGCTGTTCATTGATGCACTGGAGCCCATCGTGACGAGGACGGGAGGAGTGTCCGCGTCGAGGAAGTCGGCTATATCGGGAGGGACGACATCGCCGGCACGGCCGCTCCAAACGGAGAACCCGGTGAGCCGTTGCGGCTGCTTCGCGTCGCGGGGCGGTGAGTAGTAGTGCGGCGACAGGAGCTGGAGGATCTCTGTCGCGCCGGACGCGCCCGTGAGTGCATGCGACCGCTCGGCGGAGAGTCCGCGTGCGCGGCGTGCACGATTGATAGTGCCGTCGTAGCAGAGTCGCCCGCCGATGTTCATCGTCGCCCACCACGCGGCGCGGTTGAGTGCGGGTGGGCCTTGTTGTCCCGCGGTTCGGCGCGGCCACCACGGGGGTGGGTAGTCCCGTGAAGGCGTCATGACCATTGGGAACAAGTCCGCGCAGACGACGGGGATACCGCGTACCTCCGCCGCCAACCGGGCGCTCCACACGCACACCGGATGACACACGACAACGTCTGCGCCGTCGCACGCTCGATCCAGCGAGGCAACGATCTCGGCCATCGGCTCGATCAGCCACTTTCTGACCCAGTAGCGACCGAAGCGCGCCAAGCCGATCCCCGAATGGCTCCGAGTGATCAACCGCGCGTGGAGCGGGTCACGGTCCAAGGCGGCCGGCGCAAGATCGGTTCCGCTGTGCACGAGGTCGAAGCGCTCACCCGACAGCAGCGAGTGGAACGCCTGAGGAACGACGTACACGACGTCGTGGCCGCGACGAGCGAGCTCCGCCGCGATCGGAACGTACGCCGTGACGTCACCGAGATAGCCAGCGGAGTTGAAGACGATCCGCATCCGACGCGTCAAGTATCGGCCAAGCGCTCGTCGGCGGTCCGAAGCCGTGCCGCCAATCCCGCGGCTATGCCGGTCCCTACGTCCCCTTGTCGAGCGACCGACGAGAACGCCGCCCGCCCGATGACGAGGAGTCGCATGTTCGTTCGGGCGACAACCGTCGCGGTCCGCGGGCCCCGGTCGAGCATGGCCACCTCGCCGACGAACTCCCCCGGGCCGACCGCGGCAATGGGCTCGCCGTGAACGCTCACGGCTGCCCAGCCATCGACGATCACGAACACCCCTTGGCCCGCCTCGCCCTCGCGGATGAGGACCGTTCCTTCGCTGACCGTCACCTCGTCGACGAGTCCCGCGAACTCCGCCAGTTCCCGTTCGTTGCAATCACCTAAGCCCGGAACCACCCGCAGGCGTTCGATATACGTCCTCGACATCTTGCTTCTGAGCATGCCGGAAGCATCCGCCGGGCCGGTTGGGCGTCGAATGACGGCCGCCTGCACGTGATGGCAACCGCCGTACTGCTGCCGTCCGGAGCGAACTCGTAACCTTGCGACGTGCAGGTGCGGCTGCTGGGGCCGTTGGAGGTCGCCGGACGAGATGGAGCGATCCCCCTTGGCCGCGCCAAGGAGCGCGCCGTGCTCACGCTGCTGGCCCTTCACGCCAACGAAGTGGTCTCGGAGGATTCCTTGGCGGACGCGCTGTGGGAGGACGATCCTCCGCGCACCGCGAGCAAGACGTTGCAGTCCTACATCAGCCGCCTCCGGAGAGCGCTCGCTGGCAACGCGGAGATGGTCGCCATCGAAAGTGTCCCGACGGGGTACCGCTTGCGTCTGGCAGCCGACGCGTTCGATGTCTTTCGCGTCGAAGAGCTCGTGGCTCAGGCCCGACAGGCAATGCAGCGAGATGATCCGGCGTGGGCTGCGGTGGCGCTGACAGAGGCACTTCGTTCGTGGCGCGGCGAGCCGATCGCCGAGTTCGCGGATCAGTCGTGGGCGCGTGCCGATGCCAGACGACTCGGCGAACTGCGTCTCGAGGTACTCGAGGAGCGCATCGATGCAGAATTGGCGTGTGGCCGGCACGCGGCGCTCGTGCCAGAGCTCGACGCGTTGTGCGAAACGAATCCATGGCGCGAACGCCTCTGGGCGCAGCGAATCGTCGCCCTGTACCGGTCCGGCCGGCAGAGCGACGCGCTACGCGCCTACCAGCAGTTGCGTTCACTGCTCGCCGAAGAGCTCGGCATCGACCCCAGTCCGGAACTACAGCACCTCGAGCGTGCAGTACTCGACCACGATGCGGGGCTGACTTGGCACCCGCCGACCGTTCCGGCATCGACGCTGCCGCCCCACGGTATCGAGCTGCCGTCGGGTGTGGTCACCTTCCTGCTGACTGACATCGAACGGTCCACGGAGATGTGGGAAGGGGATCCACCAGGCATGGCGCTCGTGTTGGCGCGACATGACGAGGTGATCGGGGCGACCGTGGGCGCCCACGGGGGACGGATCATCAAATCCAAGGGTGAAGGCGACTCGACGATGTCGGTGTTCACGCGCGTCACTGACGCGGTCCACGCGGCGCTGGCGGCGCGGGAGGCGCTGGCGGCGCAGGACTGGGCGCCAAACCTCGACGTGCGGGTGCGTTTCGCGTTGCACACGGGGGAGGCGGAGGTCCGCGACGGCGACTACTTCGGACCGACGGTCAACCGCGCCGCGCGTCTACGCGGGCTCGCGCGGGGCGACGAGATCTACTGCTCGCGACCGACGGCGGATCTCATCGCCGATCGTCTGCCTCCGGACGTCGTTCTGGTCGACCTCGGCCCGCATGAACTGAAGGGCTTCCGTCGGCTCGAACACGTGTACTCGATAGTGGGCGCGGACGAGATCAATACGCGCGGCTTGACCGACGAGAACGTGGCGATCCCGTTGCCCCCGTCGCTGGCCCATGTCGACGCCGAGGTGTCAGTCGGACGCGGACAGGAACTAGCGTTCTTGTCGGACGCGTTCGCCGCAACCCGTCGCGGCGAGTTCCGAGTGGTGCTCGTCGCCGGGGAGCCCGGTATCGGCAAGACGCATCTGGCGATGCGCGGTAGCGCGACCCTGCACGCAGACGGCGCGACCGTCCTCTACGGCCGTTGTGACGAGGACGTCGGGATCGCCTTCCAACCGATCGCCGAGGCGCTTCAGCACCACGTACGGCACGCTCCCATCGGCGTCCTGCGTGCCCACGTCCGAGACCACGGTGGCGAACTGGGCCGGATCATCCCGGAGCTTCGGCAGCGCTTGCAATCTGTGCCGACGCCCATGCAGGGAGACCCCGACGGTGAGCGTCTGCGGCTGTTCGAGGCCGTGAGCGGACTGCTGGCCTCCGCCGCCGAGCGACGTCCGCTCGTCATCATCCTCGACGACTTGCACTGGGCCGCCAAAGCAACGCTGTTGCTGCTGCGCCACATCGTTCGTAAGGCACGCCCGCCCTCGGTACTGATCATTGGCACCTATCGCGACACTGAAGTCCGTCGCACACATGCCTTGGCCGAGATGCTGGCTGATCTGCGTTCCACATCAGGAGTCGAACGCCTCGCACTGGCCGGGCTCGACGTGGACGCAGTGACCGAGATGCTCGAAGTGTTCTCCGGTGAACGAGGCGACGAGGGCCATCGATCCTTCGCGGAGCGGCTCCGGGGTGAGACGGGCGGAAATCCGTTCTTCGTACAAGAGGTCTGTCGTCACATGCTCGACACCGGCGCGGTCGAACACGACGGCGCGCGATGGGTCGCGCGCGACGTCATGGCGTTGCCGGAAGGGGTCCGGGACGTCATCGGTCGTCGATTGTCCAGACTCAGCGACGACACGAACACGGCGATGGCGCTCGGTGCGGTCATGGGCTTCGAGTTCGAGTACGCCGCGGTCGAGCAAGTGGCGAATGACATCGACCTTCTCGGCTGCCTCGAGGAGGCGCTTCACGCTCGCGTGATCATGGAGGTCGAGGGTGCGCCGGGTCGCTACCGGTTCTCACACAGCCTGATCCGCCAGACGATCTACGAGGAGCTGAGTACGACGCGGCGGGTCAAGCTGCATCGCGCCGTAGGAGAAGCAATCGAGGCAGTGCATGGCACCGACAGCGATCAGCAGCTGATGGCGCTTGCGAGCCACTTCGAGAAGGCGGCCGTTGACGGGCAAGGGGCGAAGGCGGCCGATTACGCGTACCGCGCAGGAACGGCAGCCTTCGCCCGCACGGCCTACGACGAAGCCGCCGTGCTCGCCGACTCCGGGCTCGCATCGCTCGATCTGATCGCGACGCCACACCAGCGCGACCGCTTAGCGTTGCTTCTCCTCCTGGCCCGCGCTCGGTCAACTCTGTTCGACCCTGCGGGGGCGAAGGCGGCCGCGGTGTCGGCCGCAGAGCTGGCCTCGCGACTCGAGCTGGCCGCCGAACTCGCCGAGGCGGCGCAGATCGCGGCGCTCGCGACATCGGTCGGCGTCGGTGCGAAGCCCGATCCGGACATCGTGAACACGTGCACCGCTGCGATCGACACGCTCGGAGAGGCCCATCCCGGCCTCCGGGCTCGGGTGTCAGCAGCACTCGCGCAGCACTACGCGGCGTTTGGCGATCCCGCGCGGGCGGCGTCGATGGCTGATGACGCCCTCCACGTGGCGCGAGCGGAAGACGACACCGAGTCCCTGTGCCTCGCACTGCGAGTTCTGGTGAGGACCGAGGGCCTGGGTTCCCCGCTCGAGGCTGTCACCGATGAGTTGGTCGCGGCTGCCCGCCGTGGCGGATTCGCGGCGCACGAGGCTGAAGGGCTTCTTTGGCAGGCGGCCGCACGGTTGTCCCTTGGCGATGCAAACGGGTACGTCACGTCGCTCCGCGGTCTGGAGGAGCTGGCCGCACGAACCCGATCATTCTCCGTCGCGGCAAACGCGGCGGCGGTGGAATCGAGCCATGCGCTCCTCGAGGGCCGGTTGGACGACGTCGAGTACGCGATCGACCGGATCCTCGAGTTCGGGGCCAAGGAACCCTCACTCGTGTTCAACGCGATGGTGACGCTGCTCCGTCTGCGGTTCGAGCAAGGCCGGCTCGAGGAGATCGCCGACCTCGCGGCGATGATGGACGACGACACCTACCCGATCCCCGCGCGCAGTCTTGCGCTCGCCATCTACCACATGGGTCGCGGCGATCTGGAGGAGACCCGTCAGTCCTATCGACGCTTCGTCGATCAGGGGCTCGACGTACTCGAAGAGCTCGACCACTGGCTCTTCGCGGGATTGCCTTGGCTCGCCGATCTCGTCGTGGAGATGGACGATGCAGAGACCGCCGCGCGACTGCGCGAATCCGCGATGCCTTTGCAGGGCCTCATTGTGAACATCGCTGGCCAGTACGGCCTGGCGTCCGCTGACCGGTGCCTCGGACAACTCGCGACCACGACCGGCGATTACGACGAGGCGCGTGAACACTTCGACGCGGCTCTTCGACTGGAGCAGCCGTTCGACACCCTCGTGGCCCGGACGCAGTACTGGTACGCGCGAATGCTCGCCAAACGACGAGAACCTGGTGATCTTCAGCACGCACTCTCGCTGATCGAAGCGTCGTCGAACACAGCGTCGCGTTTGGGGATGGCCACACTGCACGCGCAGGCACAAGCCCTCGCCTCAGCCGTTTCGATGGACGCGGCCAGCAGTTCACTGTGATCGTGCTGCGGGCCGGGTTTCCATACAGGAGCCAGGCGGCGTAGGCAGGTGCGTCGATTTCGGAGGACACCACCGTGACCGCGTGGAGGTATGAACGGTCCCGCGGAGCCGCTGACCAGCGGCTTGTCGTCCCGGCGCGCGTTCTGGACACACGAGTTCAGATCCGTGGCACTCGTGTGTCTGCGCGCGCCGCGGGCCGAACACCGCCGGCCGCCTGTTCACAAGACCGGCCGGCGGTGCGTTTGTGCAGGTCAGGTTCGTCAGCGTTCGTTGCGTGTTACGGACGCCAGTAGGGTGCACATCGTCGGTCGGGCGGTAGGACACCACCTTGAGTGGGGTGGAGGTAGTGCCGTGTTTTCCACCGACGCGGTTGCGATAAAACTGCAGGTCAGTGGCACAATTTTCGCTTGGCCCCATCGTCTAGTGGCCTAGGACACCACCCTCTCAAGGTGGCGGCACGGGTTCGAATCCCGTTGGGGCTGCGAACCTGCA
>JBEEGD010000438.1:0-2612 GCA_041166685.1 Acidimicrobiaceae bacterium
GCCATCACCTCGTCCGCGGTGGGCGTCAGCTTGTCCGGGCGCCAAACAGCGGCCTCGCCGAGCATCGTCGCGAGAAAGGGAAGGTCCTCAACCCCGGCCGGGCGGCAATGAACGTCTTCCACACCGCTCAGTCCAGCAGGTTTGCGGGACTCCGGGCGCTCAGCGTGCTTCGCTCCGTCTAGATCCCGATGGACGGCGTCGACCCATTCGGACGCGCTGGCGACGCGCGCCTTGTTGCGAACGATCTCGTCGACCTCGATGCCTCATGCCGCGCAGAAGCGTTCGGCGTCGGCCAGCTGCCGGTCGCCGTGGGGCTGGAAGTCGATCAGGCGACACCACAGCCCGGACAGCACTCGCTCGGCGGTGCCCCACTCCCAGATGGCGGTGCGGTCGCATCCGGTCGTTGCGGCGAGCCAGTCGGCGCGCTCGTGCAGATTGTCCTCACCCGGCGCGTTGCGCATGATGACGCCCAGATCAAACTCGCGCTCGGCCATCACGCCCTCGGGATCGATGAGCTTGAACGTGCCGTCGTCGGCCCGCAGCGCGTTCAGTTCGTGGAGGTCACCGTGACACAGGACGGCGCGGCCGTCGTCGTGGGCCGCGGCGCGCCGCTCGGCGCAAGCGATGGCGTCGACGAGCACGCGCTCCGTGCATGCGCGGGCGGTCTGGACCCAGAGCTGCTCGAGCCGTCCGACGATCCAGCGCGCCCTCTCCGCACCGCTCTGCAGACGGACGCTCGAGTCGACGGGTCGCCACACGCGCAGCACGGCATCGAGGAGGAGCTGGTGGCGCCTCCGGCGTGGCACGCCGAGGTCGTACATCGACGGCCCCAGCCGTTCGAGCAGCAGGGCACGGCGAACCACGTCGGCGTCGTGAAGGCGAACACAGCCCTCACCCTCGGCGAGCCGCAGGACCGTTGCCTCGTGCGCGAGCTTCTCGGCATCGCCGGGCGGTGCGATCTTGAGCACGACGGCGATCCTCTCCGTCGTCGTCGCCTCGACGACGAGCGCGTTCACCCCGAAGCCGTCCAGCGAGCGCCCGATCTCGAGCGACCACCGCGATGCCATCTCGCCCACGAGGTCGGGCAGGGCGTCGAGCCACGCCGTCTCGCCCGCGACCGTACGCGCCCTGCGCAGTGTCGGCGGGATCTCGATCACACCGAGAGTTGTAGTTCTCGCAGCTCGCGGTAGCCGACAAATTGCCGCCGCGCGAGCGGTGATGGCCCGCAGTCGCGGTCGCGCACCAGCAGCATGACGTCACCCTCCGGCTCACCGGCACCGACAGTTGGGTCTCACCGGCACGAGCGACCTCGTGATCCACGTTCTGGCACCCAAGCTCCCTACAGTGGCTCCGTGCTCGCGGTGCCGTCTCGGGAGGAGCTCGAGGCCGCGCACTGCTGGCTGGACCACGACGCGGTGCCCGGCTACCCGGTGGTCACCGACTTCCGCCGGGCGGTCCGCTACCACAACGCCATGTGGCGCGAGGCCAACGGGTTCCCGATCGGGACCCACCGGACGCGACCCGGGGTACCGCCGCGCCTCATCGGCAGCCATCTCGAGCGCGAGTTCGCCAAGGAGACCGGCGCGACCTTCCTGACCGAAAAGGCGCGCGCAGCGGGGCGCGCTCGATCGGATCTCGTCGAGCCGCACCAGCGGTTCGATCGCCAGCTGTTCTGGGCCGACCTGCTCTCCTCGGAGGCACTGGCGGTCAACCTGTTCGGCGATCTCCAGACCGATCTCGCTCGCGCCGACCGGGCGGTGCACACGTGGTGGCCCGACGCGCCCGGCCGCGTGTGCGACGTGCGCTTCTACCACTCCCCCGGACGGTTCGATCCGGCCTACTCGAACAGCCTCCGCTCGTTCGACGCGATGTTCGTGCTCGACCAGGACGACGGCACGCAGGGTGCGCTCGCGGTCGACGTGACCTATCGGGAGGTGGCGAACCGGGAGGGTGTGAAGCCGACGCACCTGCCGCGCTTCACCGAGATCCACGACCGGTCCGATGCGTTCGTGCCCGGCGCCGTCGACGCGCTGAACTCGCTGCTCGCCGTGATCTGGCTCGAGCACATCCTCCTGCTCTCGATGCTGCAGCACGCGAGCGGCCACTGGACATGGGGCCGCTACGTGGTCATCCACCCCGCGGGCAACGTCGACGCCGCGCAGCGCGTCGACGAGTACCGCGGTCATCTCACCGACGACGCGACGTTCGACTCGATGACTCTCGAGGACCTCCTCGGCGCCAAGGCACTCACGCAACGGACGACGGCCGCGCTGCGCCGCCGCTACCTGCCGAAGTAGGTCAGTAGCGCTCGACCGGGTCGACGATGCGCTCGGGCATTGAGGTGACGTCTCAGGAAAGCGCGGCGCTGGTCACGCCGGCGAGGACGACGACTGCGCCCCCGAAGTGAAAGGGCGCGCTGGCCGACAGCAGGTACCAGCCCGGAGACCGCGCCGCGAAGTGATCGTCGACCTTCATGAGCCAGTTGGCAGTGGCGCCGGCTACGAACAACGCCGAACCGCTCACGAGTGCGACCGCTGACGCCGTCAGAACCCACGGCGTAAACGTCGCGAATCCCACAGCCACCGACAGCCCGAGGTGCATCGCCCCCTGCA
>JBEEGD010000439.1:0-3523 GCA_041166685.1 Acidimicrobiaceae bacterium
TGCGCACCTTGTAGTCCACGAGCTCGAAGGTCGCCAGCTGCGGGTGCGCGCGCTCCAGTGCCTGTCGTAGCGCCCGGTCGAGGGCGTTGACGGGGCCGTTGCCCTCGCCCGTGGCCACGACGCGCTCCCCCTTCACCTCGAGCTTGACCGTGGCTTCACTTCCCGCGGAGCCGTCGGGTCGGCGATCCGTGATGACGCGATAAGACTCGA
This sequence comes from Acidimicrobiaceae bacterium, assembly GCA_041166685.1. Lineage (GTDB taxonomy): Bacteria > Actinomycetota > Acidimicrobiia > Acidimicrobiales > JACDCH01 > DASUCS01. The sequence goes on from JBEEGD010000439.1 coordinate 211, forward strand.
GCACGAACGACCGAAGCGGCGCCCCGCCGACCTCTTCGCGCAGCAGCAGCTCGAAGGACGCCTCCGCCGCCTCGAACGAGTAGCCCGCCGCCTCCATGTGCTTCACGCGGTCGACGACCCGACCGACGGTCTCGCGGTCGACCTCGATGTCCAGGGAGCGAGCCTTCAGCTCGACGCTGGCCCGTCCAGCGAGCTCGGAGACGAGGACACGCATGTCGTTGCCCACGACCGCGGGGTCGGTGTGCTGGTAGAGGTCCGGGTCCACCTTGAGTGCGGACGCGTGCAGCCCGGCCTTGTGCGCGAACGCGCTGGCCCCCACCCACGGCTGATGCGGTTCGGGAGCGACGTTCGCGAGCTCCGCGATGGCGTGGCTGACCCGGACGAGCTCCGGCAGCGACTCCGGCGGCAGCACCCGACGATCGAGCTTGACCTCGAGACCGGCGACGACCGAGAAAAGGTCGGCGTTGCCGGCACGTTCGCCGTAGCCATTGGCCGTGCCCTGCACGTGTGACGCGCCGGCTTCCACCGCCGCGAGTGAGTTCGCGACCGCGCATGCCGTGTCGTTGTGCGCGTGGATGCCCACCCGCATGCCGGACGCCGCCACCCCGTGCACGATGTCGGCGAGCCGGCCCGGCAGCATGCCGCCGTTGGTGTCACACAGGGCCATGACGTCGGCACCCGCGTCGTGCGCCGTCCGTACGACGGTGAGGGCGTAGTCGGCGTCGAGCAGGTAGCCGTCGAAGAAGTGCTCGGCGTCGAGAAAGACGCGGCGGCCTTCCGCGCGCAGGAGAGACACCGTGTCGGCCACCATCGCGAGGTTCTCCCCGAGCGTGGTCCGCAGGGCGCGGGTGACATGGCCGGCGTGCGCCTTCGCCACGATGGTGACCACGGGGGTGCGCGCATCGAGCAGCGCCCGGACCTGCGGGTCATCAGCGGCATTCACGCCGGGCTTGCGCGTCGCACCGAACGCCGCGAGCTGCGCGTGGCGGAGGGTGAGCTCGCCATCCGCTGCCCGCCCAAAGAACGCCTCGTCCTTCGGGTTGGCGCCGGGCCACCCGCCCTCGATGAAGCCGACGCCGAGGTCGTCGAGGTGCCGCGCGACGGCGAGCTTGTCGTTGACGGACAGCGAGAGGCTCTCCCGCTGCGTACCGTCGCGCAACGTCGTGTCGTAGACGTGGAAGGCGTCGTCCACGGGTGTCGGCATCAGGTCCCTCTCAAGCAAAAACCCCCGCGGCCGACTGGCCAGCAGGGGTTGCGCGTCGACGGTGCAGCTAGTCGACGCGCTCGGCAATGATGATGGTCACGGCGTTCATTGTCGCCATCGTCGCCGCCCGCGTCCCGCACATCAACACACCGTCTCGCATTGCGAGACGGCTGGCCGGCGTGAAAAACTTCCGATGTCGATGTCGAAGAGTGTCTTCGCGGTTCGACGTACGTGCGAGAGAGCAACTCCCCCAACCCGAAGGACTGATCAACATGCCGCGCTTCATGGGCTTCGTGAAGATGGAAGAGGGCATCGGCCAGCCGCCGCAGGCGCTGTTCGACGCTATGGACGTGTACATCAAGGAGCAGGCGGCCAACGGCGTGTTCCTCGATGGTGGTGGCCTCTATGGCAGCGAGGACGCGGTGAACTTCGTGGTCCGCAAGGGTGAGACCTCCCGCGTCGACGGTCCGTACGCCGAGGCCAAGGAGGTCGTTGGCGGGTTCGCGATCCTGCAGTTCGACACGCTCGAGGAGGCCATCGCCGGCCAACAGGAGTTCGCGGACCTGCACGCGAAGCACTGGCCCGAATGCTCGATGGTCGCGACGCTGCGCCAGATCTCAGAAGCGCCGCCAGAGGTAGCTGCCGGCTGATTCACCCGTCCGTCGGGGAAGGTCGCCCTCAGGTGACGGCGGCCTTCCCCGACTGCGGCTCGTAGGCTGGATTTGTGCCAGCAGACGCCACCACCTCGGCGGCCATTACTGCTGCGTGGCGGGCCGAGTCGGGCCGCCTGGTGGGCGCCCTGACCCGGATGACTCGCGACATACAGCTCGCGGAGGATCTCGCCCAGGACGCAATGCTGGCCGCACTGGAGCAGTGGCCGACCGACGGCGTCCCGGCCAACCCGGCCGCCTGGCTGATGACCGCGGCCAAGCGCCGCGGTATCGACCACTTCCGCCGCGCCGACAACCTGCGCCGCAAGACCGACGAGCTCGGTCACTCCCAGCTCCAGGGAGAGGAGGAGCTGGTGTCCGACCTCGATGGACAGGTTGACTACATCGAGGACGATGCGTTGCGGCTCATCTTCCTTTCCTGCCATCCGTGCTTGACCCCCGAATCCCGGGCTGCGCTCACTCTTCGCCTCGTCGGCGGGCTCACCACCAGCGAAATCGCACGCGGGTTCCTGGCCGCCGAATCCGCCATCGGCCAGCGAATCTCGCGCGCGAAGAAGACGCTCACCGAGGCGCGGGCCACCTTCGACCTCCCGACAGGTGCTGAGCGGATTGAGCGTCTGGACGACGTGATGGCCGTGATCTACCTGATCTTCAACGAGGGTTACGCCGCCACCGCTGGCGATGACTGGATGCGTCCCGAGCTGGCGCAGGAAGCGATGCGGCTGTCCAGGATGCTGTCGGCGCTCGCACCTCAGGAGCCTGAGGTCTTAGGACTGCAGGCGCTCCTGGAGATCCAAGGCTCGCGGATGCGTGCCCGGATCAACGAGCACGGCGAGCCGGTTCTTCTAGAGGCGCAAGACCGGAGCCGATGGGATCCGCTGCTCATCCGCCGCGGCCTGAGCGCACTCCGCCAAGCCGAGCTGCTCGCCGCACGCGGTACGCCGGTCGGAAAGTATTTTCTGCAGGCCTCGATCGCGTCCGTGCATGCCCGGGCGGTCCGAGCCGAAGACACCGACTGGCATCGGATCGCCACGTTGTACGACCTCCTGGCCGAAGCGGCGCCGGGGGCTGTCGTCGAGGTGAACCGGGCCGTCGCACACGGGCGAGCATTCGACCCGGGTGCCGGCCTCGCCGTCCTCGAGAAGGTGGATGCCGAGAGCCTCGGTAACTCCCCGTTGGTCCCGAGCGTCCGCGGCGACCTTCTCGAACGAGCCGGCCATCACGTCGACGCGGCAGAGGCGTTCACCGAGGCCGCGGCGCATACCCGGAACGAGGGCGAGCGAGCACTGCTGCAACGTCGCGCGGCCGAAAACGTCGAGCGCGCGTCGAAACCCGGTGGGTAACCGCACCTCTTCCACTCGGCAGCAACTCGGAGTAGCGTCCGCCCTCGTCGACGCGGGGGCACTCCATGACGAGAAAAGACGTCGAGTCCGGCGAG
>JBEEGD010000440.1:0-10605 GCA_041166685.1 Acidimicrobiaceae bacterium
ACCTCGCGGAGCATCCCGACTTCCTCGAGCTCCAGATCCCCCGGTTCCAGCGCATCAAGGTGACCTTGTTCGGCGCGGCCGCTGCGATCGGGGAGGTGATGTACCGCGACACCTCCGAGGCAGAAGCCGAGTGCGCACTCGTCGCTGGCGCCCCGTTCGCGCGCACGTTCATGACTGCAGCCTCGCCCGGCATCGTCGCCGCCGCGATGGAGAACCGGCACTACGCGTCACGCGATGAGTACGTCCGCGCGTTGGGACGTGCGCTGTCGGTCGAGTATCGCTTCATCGTCGACCAGGGACTCCTGCTGCAGATCGACGCGCCCGACCTCGCGATGGAGCGACACACGTTGTTCGCCGATCGTCCGCTCGCAGAGTTCGTCGAATGGGTCGACCTGGTGGTCGACACCATCAACGACGCGTTGGCCGGGATCGATCCGGCGAGCGTGCGGCTCCACGTGTGCTGGGGGAACTACGAAGGCCCTCACACGCACGATGTACCGCTCGACGAGATCCTGCCGTCGATCTACCGCGCCCACGTCGGCGCTCTGGTGGTGTCGATGGCGAACGCCCGCCATGAGCACGAGTACAGATGTTTTGCGCGGACGCCGCTGCCCGATGCCATGGCGTTGGTGGCCGGGGTCATCGACACGACGAACAACTACGTCGAACATCCAGAGGTCGTCGCCGATCGCCTCGAGCGGATCGCCACTGCGGTCGGGGATCCGAGCCGCATCACGGCCGGCACCGACTGCGGCTTCGACACGTCCGCGGGGTTGGGCGACGTTGCTCCATCGCTCGTCTGGGAGAAGCTGCGAGCCATGCGCGAAGGCGCCGACTTGGCGACGTCTCGACTGTTCTGATCTCAGTTCCCGCTCGAGATTGGCGGGTGGTTCACCGGCGCGGGTGAGAACTGCGAACCCGTAGTGGGTGACTTGCTGGCTGAGTTGCTGCACGCAGCGAGTAGCACCACGACGACCGCGAGCCGCTTCATGTCCGGGACGCTAGCCACCCATCGGTCCGCGATCCGGCGGGGCGAGAGGCCGGATAGCGTCGGATGACGTGACCGGGCGCCGCGCAGGATCCGTGCTCGGAGTCGCGTGCCTGCTCTTCCTCCTGGGTTGCGGGAGTTCGAGCGACAACGGCGCTGCCGAAGCACGGTCGGCCTGCAGCAAGGGACTCCCCGCGATCGAGGCGACGGCGGTCACGTGGGGTCAAACGCTTGACGCCTTCAAGGAGTCGCAGACACACTCGGCTCGGGCTGCCGAGAAAGACAAACGGTGGGCCCCGCTGAATGATGCGTTCCGCACGCTGGTTGGGGCGTGGACAGCAGCCATAGATGCGGGTGGCCGGGATGCCACGGACACCTCGATCGATCCGGCGAGACAAGCCGCTGCTCTGCAAGCGGAAGCGGAGTGGGTCACGCCGGCCACGCAAGCGGAGAGCATCATTCGCTCGCAGTGCAAAACCGCGGAGCACGCGTAGTCACAACGAGCCGGAGCAGGACCGCTCGTACCCGGCATTCTTTTCGGGTGTCGCTCGCGGAGCTGAACGGTCCGGCCGAGAGTCACCGTTTCGGTGAGCCTGAGCCGGATCGTTCACCCGAGACGAGAATCCCGATGCCTGCAAGGACATTGGTGGGCGCACACAGACTCGAACTGTGGACCTCTGCCGTGTGAAGGCAGCGCTCTGACCAACTGAGCTATGCGCCCGTGCGGGGTTGCGCAATCTACCGCGACGCACCGGGTGACAGCGTCAGTAGGTGCGCAACTCGACACGGTTGCCCGCGGGGTCCTTGATGTAGAGGCCACGGCCCGTGCCGCGCGCGCCCCAGAGGTCGGCGGGGCCCATCTCGACTTCGAAGCGTCCGGACTCGGCGAGCAGGTCGAGGTCGACGCCTTCGACGACCAAGGCAACATGGTCGACGTTCATTCCCGTGCGCTCGCCTTCGAACACATCGATGAGCGTCGTCGGCGTGATTCGCAGCGAGGCGAAGAGCACTTCCCCGCGCCGCCATTCCTCGAGCCGCTCTGGCTGGAGGCCGAGCTCATCGCGATACCAGGCGACGACCTTCTCGACGTCGGGCACGGTCAGCACGTAGTGATCAACGTCGGTGACCTTCATCGCTCACACCTCCAGGCAGTACACGGTCGAGCCCGTCGAAGGTTGGAACCGCTCCGAGCCGGCGGCGCAGGCCTGCGTTGTGAGCACGGTCGTGATCACGCGGCGCGCTCCCGGCGACCCACACGCAGCATCGGTCACCACCGCCCCACTCGTTCTGATGCAGGTGCGCACCGCGGTGTCGCCACCGCTGGCGGCGTACGCGGTGAACACGAAAATGGCGAACAACACGACGACGACAATCATCCACGGCAGCCCACGGATCAGCCGCGCGGTGCCGTCGATCTCCTCGAACACGACGTCGGGCGGCATGGTGCCGTCGGTACGGGTGACGAAGCGGGTCTCCGGCGTGCGCTCTAGGTCGTATCGGCGTCGCCGCCGCGGGTTGCCGAGCACGTGCCACGCCTCGTTGACCTCGCGTATGCGGCGCTCGGCCTCGCCGCGCTGCGCGCCGCTGGCGTCGATGTGGCGGTCGGGATGCGCCTCGCGTGCCCGATCGAGGTACGCCCGGCGAAGCTCGCCGGCATCGGCTCGCGGCGACACGCCGAGCACCTCGTAGTACGACCGGGCCACCGACTCACGGTAGCGGCGCGCAATAGCCTCCAGCCCATGCCAGCCGGACCCGTGTCAGCCGCGCTCATGTCAGAGAAGAAGCGACGGTCATGGTGGGGATGGGGTTGGGAGGACGAGGCGTTGCGTCCGGACACGGTGCGCAAGCTCGGCCAGGCGATCGGCGGCCGGTTCGGGTGGACCGACATCGAGATCCATGAGCCTGCCGATCTCGAGTCGCTCGAGTTGCGAGCGCCGCGGGTGACGCCTCCCAACACGCTTGCGTCGCTCTGTTCGACGATTGCCTTTGACCGCGCCTCACACACCTATGGGAAGTCGTACCGCGATGTCGTGCGCGGCTTCCGAGGCGAGCTGCCTGCACCGCCCGACATCGTTGCCTTTCCGAGCGACGAGGCCGAGGTTGTTGCGTTGCTCGATTGGTGCGCCGGCGCCAACGTCGCGGCCATTCCGTACGGCGGCGGGTCGTCCGTGGTTGGCGGGGTCGAAGCCGGATTGATCAGTGATGACTACGCCGCGGTGGCGTGCATCGACCTCACCAAGCTCGACCGTGTGCTCGAGATCGACTCCGTCTCCCGCGCGGCGCGCATTCAGGGCGGCGCGCTCGGCCCGGTTCTCGAGGACCAACTCCGGCCTCATGGCTACACGTTGCGCCACTTCCCGCAGTCGTTCGAATTCAGCACCCTGGGCGGCTGGCTGGCGACGCGCTCGGGCGGTCACTACGCCACCGTGTACACGCACATCGACGACCTCGTGGAGTCGATCCGCATGGTCACGCCGTACGGCATCACCGAGTCGCGCCGGCTACCGGGTTCGGGGGCTGGGCCGTCACCCGATCGACTCGCGCTCGGATCAGAGGGCACGCTCGGCGTCATCACCGAGGCGTGGATGCGTGTGCAGGAGCGGGTGAAGTTCAAAGCGTCGGCCGGCGTGCGGTTCGTGAAGTATCAGGACGGCGTTGACGCGACCAGAGCAGTGGCGCAGTCCGGGTTGTTCCCCACGAACTGCCGGCTGCTCGATCCCACTGAGGCGATGATCGCGGCGGGCGTCGACGATGGGAGCACTCTTCTCATCGTCGGGTTCGAGTCGGCCGACCATCCGGTCGACACGTGGATCGCCAGAGCGGTCGAACTGTGCCAGGACCACGAGGGCAACGCGCCCGACGGAATCCGGATGAGCGGTCCGGGTGACGACACCGCCGCCGGCCGCGAGGGAGCAGCGGGGGCTTGGCGCAACTCGTTCCTACGCGCGCCGTACGGGCGCGACGCCCTCGTGTCGATGGCGGTCATCGTCGAGACGTTCGAAACGGCGTGTACGTGGTCGCAATTCCCCGACCTCCACGCGGGCGCGACTGCGGCGGTCGAGAAAGCGCTCGCGGAGATCTGCGGAGGTGGATGGGTCACCTGTCGGTTCACCCACGTGTATCCCGACGGCCCGGCGCCGTATTTTTCCGTGACCGCCCCCGGGAGGTTCGGCTCCGAGCTCGAGATGTGGGCGGAGATCAAGGCGGCCGCATCGGAAGCACTGCTCACCCATGGCGGCACGATCACGCACCATCACGCGGTGGGTCGCGACCACCGGCCTTGGTACGACCGTCAGCGTCCCGACCCGTTCGCCGCCGCGCTCGTCGCCGCCAAGCACACGCTCGATCCCGCCGGCGTGCTCAACCCAGGCGTGCTGATCGATCCTGCCTAGACCTCCCAGGTGCCGCCGGCGCGCCAGTACACGCCGGCCTCGCGCTCCATGAACTCCTCGTCGACGAGGTAGCGCCGCCACGCAGCCGTGTCGGGGTGGAAGCGGGCCAGGATCTCGTTGACCTCCTTCTCGGTGTACCGCACGCCGAGGTCGAACTCCTGGGCGAGGAGGTCGAGGATCACGCGGCGCTTTCCATGGGCGCGTGGGATCTGCACGATCTTTCCGTCGCGCATGAACGTCGCCAGCACGCGGTCCTGCTCGTGCTCCGGCTCAGTACCCAAGGGTTGGGTCCACGAGGCCGAGGAGGGGTTCACCGGTACCCCAGCGTCTGATGTTCTCGGTGATGCGCGCTGCGAGCAGCGGCAAGGCCATCTCCGGCGTGTTGCCGACATGCGGCGTGATGATGCAGTTCGGCAGCGACCACAACGGATGGTCATCTGGAAGCGGCTCCGGCTCGGTGACGTCGAGCGCCGCACCGCCGATCCGATTTTCTCGCAGCATTTCGACAAGATCGTCAGTGACGATGTGGCGCCCGCGGGCGACGTTGACGATCCATCCGACTTCGCTCACGCGCTCGAGCTGGCGCCGTCCGATGATCCCTTCCGTCTCGGACGTGAGCGCGAGCGCAAGGACGACGCCCACCGCACCGTCGAGGGCACTGTCGAGCTCGCTGACGTCGACAACCCGCGACGCGCCCAGCCCGTCCAAACCCGTTGCGGTGGGGTGACGGCGGACCACGGTGACGTCCGCGCCGAAGGGCTCGAGCAAGCGCAGCAACGATTCCGTGATGCCGCCGCCGCCGACGATGACGATCTTGGCTCCGAGCAAGTTCGTGCCATGCGGGCCCGACCACGAGGTCGCTCGCGCGTAACGGTCGAGCCCGCGCAGGCCGGCCAGCAGAAGGGTCAGCGCGTGCTCGGCCACGGGGTCGGCGTACACACCTTTCGCACAGGTCCAGATGCGCTCGCTGCCCTCCTGGTCGGCCAGGATCTCGACGTACGGCTCGATGCCCGCCCACGGCAGTTGGACCCAGCGCACCCCTCTCGCGTCGGAGTGCAGCAGCGCGTCGAGCTCTTTCGCCTTGGCCGGCTCGGCCCACACCAGGACGTTGGCCTCTGACGGCGCCACGAGCGATCCTCCGCCCGCGCGGACGGCGTCCGCGATCCACTCGCGCACGCCCGGAGGGGCCAGGGCGACTCGAGCGCTGGTCATCCCGGTGAACCTAGTCAGCTGCGTGGATCACGCTGTCGAACAATGCGGCAAACGCGGCTTCGTCGCGATCGTCGAGCGTTCGAAACGAGCGTAGTCGAGTCCGCACGTCTGGTGGCGGATTGCGGCGCGGATCGGCCAGCACCTCCTGGCCGACGAGGTCGCCGCGGAGCACTTGTTCGACCTCGCCCGCTGATTCCTGCGGCCACATGGCAGGCACGACGCGGAAACGTTCGGCTGCGTGCACGGGATCACCGATGTAGTCCAGGTACGCCCTCGCGCCAGCCGGGTTGGCGCCTCGAACAGGCACGACGGCGACGTCGGTGAGGAGTAGCCCACCCTCCTCCGGGATGACGAAGACGATGTCGGGGTGATCATGTTCGAGTCCGATGACGTCGCTCGCCCGGATGATCGCCGCATCCACCTCGCCGGCCACGAGGAGATCCAGTGGGCGCGAAGTTCCTGCAAGATCAAACAGTCGGATCTGTCCGAGACGTACGGAGTTCGCGAGGCGCGACGCCGTTGATCGGGCCGCCTCCAGGGACACCGTCGCCGGATCCACCCGGTCGGCAAGGAGCGCCATGCCCAACGCGGCCCGCATGTCCGCCGGCAACGCGACGCGTCCGTGGAGTGGCCGTTGAAAAAGCTCCGCGACGGTCGTGATCTCTGCCGACCTGCCACGAAAAGCGATACCGACCATCCCCAGCCCCCAGACCAGACGGGCTTGCGGGTCTGGGTCCAGCCACCTCATTCGAGCCATGCGGTCGGCGGCCCACTCGCTGACGATCACCACGTCGCGCTCGATCGACTCGCCTCGCTCGAATCGAGAACGCACACTCGACAGCCAGGCCTCGTCGTCGTCGATCTCCTCGTGATATTCGACGGTGGTACCGGTGGCGGCGGTGAAGCCCGGGTTCGTCGACGCATCGATGTACATCGGATGGTTCGCGACCACCACCACTGTCGAGCCGCCCGGTTCGGCGCGTCGCGAGGTGGTGCACGCTGCCGTCACCGCCCCGGTGACCGCCCATGTGAGAAACGCGCCCGCCCCGGCGACGAACCGGCGGCGGGATACGGGGGCGGGCATGATGGCAAGCGTGCCCGACGAAGCTGCGGATCTCCAGGCGCAAGCAAAACGTCATCTCTGGTTGCACTTCGCCCGCATGGGCGCCTACGAGTCCGGGAAGCCCATCCCGGTCTTCGTTCGAGGCGAGGGTGCGTACCTGTACGACGATGCTGGGCGCCGCTACCTCGACGGGTTGTCGGGGTTGTTCACCGTGCAGGTCGGTCATGGCCGGGCCGACATTGCCGCCGCGGGCGCGCGCCAAGCGGAGCAACTGGCCTACTACCCCATCTGGTCCGCAGCCCACCCAACGGCGATCAAACTCGCGGCGAGGCTCGCAGCGCTCGCGCCGGGCGATCTCAACCGCGTCTTCTTCACGAGCGGTGGGTCCGAGGCGGTGGAATCTGCGTGGAAGCTGGCCCGCGCGTACTTCCGCGCCATCGGCCAACCGCTGCGGCACAAGGTGATCGCACGAACGCTCGCGTACCACGGCACGACGATGGGCGCCCTGTCGATCACGGGGCTGGCCGCGATAAAGACACCGTTCGAGCCGCTCGTGCCGGGCACGTCCCACGTGGCCAACACGAATCGCTTCCGGTCGGCGTTTGCCCCAGAGGTCACGGCCGACGACGAGCGATTCTCGGCCGCATGTGCCGACGTCATCGAGCGAGAGATCATCGCTCAAGGACCCGAGACTGTCGCCGCCGTGTACCTCGAACCAGTACAGAACACCGGCGGTTGCTTCGCACCACCGCCCGGCTACTTCGCGCGGGTGCGCGAGATCTGCGACCGCTACGGCGTGCTCCTCGTGTCCGACGAGGTCATCTGCGCGTTCGGTCGTCTCGGCACGATGTTTGCCTGCGAGCACTACAACTTCGTGCCCGACATGATCACCTTCGCAAAGGGGGTCACCTCCGGCTACGCACCTCTCGGCGGGGTCATCGCACGGGACGGCCTCGCGGAGCCGTTCTGGTCCAGCTCGGCGGGAACAGTGAGCTTTGCCCACGGCATCACGTTCGCCGGCCATCCGGTGAGTTGCGCGGTCGCGCTCGCCAACCTCGACGTCTTGGAACGCGACGGCATTCTCGAACACGTGCAGTCCAACGCGGCGGACTTCCGCCGGCACCTGGAGTCGTTGCGGGACCTTCCGATCGTCGGCGACGTGCGCGGCGACGGTTACTTCCTCGCCATCGAGCTCGTGAAGGACCCTGACGACCACTCAGTCCGGTTCACGCCGGCGGAACGCGAAGCGCTGATCCGCGGCATCGTGGCACCGAGTCTCTTCGAGGCCGGGCTCATCTGTCGAGCGGACGACCGTGTCGATCCCGTCGTGCAGCTCGCACCGGTCCTCACGTGCGGACCCGACCAGTTCGCCGAGATCGACACGATTCTCCGCACTGTTCTCACCGACGCGAGCAAAACAGCAGCCAAAGCACTCGGATCGTCGTCAGGATGACGTTGACGGTTGGGGTTCCCAAGGAGATCAAGAACAACGAGTACCGCATCGCCATCACCCCTGACGGCGTTCGTGAGCTTGTCCATCACTCCGTGACCGTGCTCCTGGAAGCAAACGCGGGCGCGGGCGCGGCCATCACCGATGCCGAGTATCGCGACGCCGGGGCCGAGATCGTTGCTGCGGCAGCCGACGTATGGGCGCGCGCCGACCTCGTCTGCAAGGTGAAAGAGCCGCAGGAGTCAGAGTTCCTGTATCTGCGCGACGACCTCGTGTTGTTCACCTACCTGCATCTCGCGGCCTACCCCGAGGTTGCCAAAGCGCTCCTTGCCGCGGGAACCGAGGGTGTCGCCTATGAGACGGTGCAACTCGACACGGGCGCACTGCCGCTACTCGCGCCGATGAGCGAGGTGGCGGGGCGCCTCGCGACACAGATTGGCGCGCACTACCTCGAGAAGGAGAACGGCGGCCGCGGTGTGCTCCTCGGTGGCGCGCCCGGAGTGAGGCCAGGTCGCGTGGTGGTCCTCGGCGCGGGAAATGTGGGATGGAACGCGGCGTGGATTGCGGCGGGCATGGAGGCCGAAGTCGTACTGCTCGACAAGAACCTCGATCGGCTCCGGTGGGTCGATCAGATCCACCAAGGCCGCATCATGACGCTGGCCTCGAACCGCGGCGCGGTCGAGCGGACAGTGGCCGAAGCGGACCTGCTCATCGGAGCGGTGCTCATCCCCGGTGGACGCGCGCCAAAGGTCGTCACCGAGTCGATGGTCGAGGGGATGAAGGCCGGGTCAGTCGTCGTCGATGTGGCGATCGACCAAGGCGGTTGTATCGAGGGCATCCACGAGACCACGCATTCCGATCCCGTGTATGTGCGTCACGACGTCATTCACTATGCCGTCGGCAACATTCCTGGGGCCGTGCCGCACACGTCCACCTACGCGTTGACCAACGCCACGCTTCCGTACCTGCTCGAGTTGGCGACGAAGGGCCTCGACACGGCCTGCCGCGAGGATCCCGCGTTGGCCCACGGCGTCAACACGCGGGACGGCAAGGTGACGCATCCCGCGGTCGCCGAGGCGCTCGACCTCAGCTGACCTGATCAACGGAGAAGTTGGTCGACGAGCCTTTCCAAGCCGGCTACCCGGCTGCCTTTCACGAGCACGGCGACGTCGGCGACGAGGGGACCGAGCGCCTCGAGCGCGCCATCGATGTCCCGCACCAGTGACACGCCGTAGTCCGGGGCGGCGACGGCGATCAGCTCGATGCCGAGATCATCCGCCAGGTCGGCGATGCGCCGGTGCTCGTCGGGTCCCACGGCACCCAGCTCGGCCATCACGCCCACAACGGCGATCCTGCGGACGGCGGGCAGCGCCGCGAGTGACCGCAGCGCGGCCTCCATCGACGTCGGGTTGGCGTTGTACGCGTCGTTCAGCACGATCGCGCCCCGGGCCGTGCGCTGGAGGTCCATGCGCCAGGGCGACAGCACCGCGTTCGCCAAACCGCGTGCGACTTCTTCTGGCAGGCCGCCGCACGCCATGGCGGCGGAGGCTGCGGCCAGCGCGTTCATCACCTGATGCACGCCGCGAACGGGCAGCGACACGTCGGCACCGCCCCAGGGCGAGTGCAGGTGAAAGGAGGGACGCAGCTCGTCGTCGAGCTCGATCGCCGACGCAGTCACGTCGAGTCCGGACGTATCCAGCCCGAAAGTGAGAACACGCGCCTCGGCGAGGCTGGCCATCCCGATCACCAGCGGGTGGTCGCCGTTGAGGACCGCGGTGCCGTTCGATGGCAGCGACTCGACGAGCTCGCCCTTGGCAGCCGCAACCTCGTCGACCGTGCCGAACATCTCGGCATGAGCCAATGCAACCGTCGTCACGACGCCGACAGTTGGCCGCGCGACGTCGCACAGCTGCGCAATGTGACCGCGACCGCGTGCGCCCATCTCTACGACGACCGCCTCAACATCATCAGGGCTGTTCGCAAGCGTCAGCGGGACGCCAAGCTCGTTGTTGAACGACCTCGGGCTCGACTGCACCGTGTACCGGGGCGCCAGTGCGGCCGCAGTCAAGTCCTTCACGGTGGTCTTCCCGACGGACCCGGTGATGCCGATGACCCGATCGCCGACCTCAGCACTGAGGCGCGACCGCGCCGCCGTCCCCAGCTCGAGCAATGCACGGCCGGTGTCGTTGACCTTGATGGCCAGGGCGGCCCCGTCGACCGGTACGGGTCCGTTGCTCGTGAGGTACGCAACCGCACCGTTTGCCACGGCAACTGCGATGAACTCGTGGCCGTCGCGCTCGGCCACGATCGGCACGAACAGCTCTCCTCCGGAGACCAATCGCGAGTCAATCGCCACGCCAGCGACATCGGCGTCAGCCGTTGCCCCAGAGACGAGGTCGCCACCGACCACGCGCGCGATCTCGGTGGCACTGAACCGCATCGGCGGAGTCTTACAGTTGCCTCGTGGTCGCCGATCCCAAGGACACCGAACAGGTTCGGC
>JBEEGD010000441.1:0-3325 GCA_041166685.1 Acidimicrobiaceae bacterium
GCTCGAACGTGAGACGGCACACGCGTTGGCGGTGCTGCACCATGAACGGCACGTCGTGGGCGCGCACCTCGAGCGCGGCCTGGCTGCCCGCAAGGCCGCGTCCGTCGTACCCGAACCCCGGGTCGAAGAAGCCGGCGTAGTGCGTACGCAACTCGCCGCTCGTCGGGTCGTAGGCCGCCATCTCCGCGGCGAACTCACGGGGGATCGACACTGCCTCCGCGGACAGCAGCAAATAGAACTCCTCGGGCTCGAGCACGAGTTGGTCGCCCCGCTCGCACGTCACTGGCTCCCAATAGTCCGCAGGATCATGTCCGCCGATCGCCGACAGGTCGAGCAATCGGCTGTTGCGCTTCGCCCGATACCCGACCACACCATTCGAGTCGCCGGTGAAGTCCAGGCCAAGAAAGACGCCGTCTGACAGGCGCAGATCCTCGTCGGGCACGCGCGCACCGTTGACGAACAAGATCGGGTGGCGTTGATGTACCAGCGCCAACTCCTCGTCGCTGACATTGGCACGACCGTGCATCAGCCGTAGCTGGTTGAGTGCAAGCCCGGGGTGCACTTTGATCGTGAACGTGCTCGAGATGACCTCGAGATACAGGCGGCCGCCGTAGCCCGACGCGACCTCGTCGAAGCGCTGGCCGTTGTCGGTGATCAGACGGGTGAACACATCGATTCGCCCGGTCGAGCTCTTCGGATTGGCTTTGCCGCGGATGTCGGGGGGCAGTTCGAGCCCTTCGATCAGCGGAATGAGATAGGGCCGGTTGGTCTCCAACACTGCGCCATCGCGGGTGAGATCGACTTCGCCCATCACGAAGTCTTCGAGACGCTGCTCCACGGTGTGATCGTCGCCCGGGAGGAAGCTGCAGCGCAGTCGATACGCGACATCGCCGAGGTGAAGGTCGAGGCTCGCGGGCTGGATAGCGGCCTCGGCAAGGCGCGCACGGTCCCAACGGATGACGCCCGCGTCGACGGCCGCGTGCAACCACTGCGCGGGCAGCACACCCGGCTTCGGCACCTCGAACGAAGTCACCGCTCTGAAACTAGTTGGTACTGTTCGCGTTCCTCGCGGGTGTAGTTCAGAGGCAGAACACAAGCTTCCCAAGCTTGGAACGCGGGTTCGATTCCCGTCACCCGCTCTCGCTCCGGATGTCGCGCTCCACGGCGGCGATCGTCTGGATCCGTCGACGAGCATCATCGCGGCACGGTCGGGGCAGAATCCCCGCGTGCACTCCTCTTTTCTCCTGCCGTCGTCGCCGGTCGATTCTCTCGCCACCTATGTCGAGCGAGGCGGCGGCAGAGGCTGGGCGCGAGCCCAGGAGCTGGGCCCGGCTGGAACGATCCAGGAGGTGCTGCTCTCCGGGCTTCGAGGGCGAGGCGGCGCTGGCTTCCCGACGGGACGCAAGTGGCTCAGCGTGCGCGGTGATGGCGGCCCCGATGCCGGTGACCGCTACGTCGTGTGCAACGGGGCCGAGGGCGAGCCGGGCACCTTCAAAGACCGGGCGATCCTGCGGGCCGATCCGTATCAAGTCGTCGAGGGCATGGCGATCGCGGCGTTTGCGATGGGCGCGCGCGAGGCCTACATCGCGGTCAAGGGATCGTTCGCGCCCGAGATCGCCGCGCTGGAACGCGCCCTCGCCGAGATGGCTGAAGCCGGGCTCACCGGCGATGCCCCACTCACGTTGATCGCCGGGCCCGAGGAATACCTCTTCGGCGAAGAGACCGGGATGCTGCAAGTCATCGAAGGCGACGCGCCGCTCCCCCGGCTACTGCCTCCTTACCTTCACGGCTTGTACGCCACCACCCCCAACGAGGGGTGGTCGGCGCGGCCGACCGACGCGCATCCGCGAACAACCTTCGACGCGTCCAACCCCACCCTCGTCAACAACGTCGAGACGCTCGCGAACGTGACACACGTTCTCACCCACGGACCGGAGTGGCATCGCTCGCTGGGCACCCCCCGCTCGCCGGGCGTGGTGGTGTGCACCGTCGTCGGCGACGTGGTGAGCCCTGGCGTGCAAGAGATCGAGCTCGGCACACCGCTGCGGGAGGTGATCGAGAAGGTCGGTGGCGGAGTGCGGTCGGGCCGAGCGGTCAAGGCCGTCTTCTCCGGTGTTTCAAATCCCGTGGTGACCGGCGACCAACTCGACGTGCCGGTGAGTTACGAAGGGATGGAAGCGATCGGGAGCGGGCTCGGCTCCGCAGGCTTCGTCGTGTACGACGACACCACGTCGATGGTCGAGGTCGCCCACATTGTCTCCCAGTTCCTGTACGTGGAGTCGTGCGGGCAATGTCCCGCATGCAAGCTCGGCACAGGTGAGATCACCCATCAGCTCGCCGGGCTGACCGCGGGAAAGGCCGACGCAGATGCGATCGAGGTGATCGGTGCGCGGTTGCGCAGCGTCACCGACGGAAATCGCTGTTACCTGCCCGTCGAGGAGCAGCGCGTCGTGGCCAGTCTGCTGCGCGCCTTCCCGGAAGAGTTCCTCGACGCCGAAGAGGGAACGCCGGTCGCGCGGCGCGGCCTCCTCGTGCCGAAGCTCATCGACGTGAATTCCGCGGGCGCGGTGCTCGATGAACGCCAGGCCCGCAAGCGCCCGGACTGGACCTACGCCGACTAAGAGGGTTCCGGCGGGTCGAGCGTGTCCACGGGAAGGTTGTTGTCGACGACATCGCGGGCGAGGTCGGAGAGTCGCAGGTTGTGGTTGCGGGCGTGGTTTCGGAGCAACGCGAACGCCTGCTCCATGTTGAGGCCGGCGCGCTCGGACAGCACGCCCTTTGCCTGTTCGATCAATACGCGGCTGTTCAGCGCATGGTTCAGCTGCTCGTTCACGACCTGCGCCTCGAGCACGGCGCGGTGCTGCAGGATGGCGATCGTGGCGACGTCAGCGAACGCTTGCGCGGCGAGCACGTCGGCTCCTCGCATCTCGCCTGGCTCGACATGGAACAGGTTCAGCGCGCCGATCACCGAGCCGCGCAATCGCATGGGCAGCGCGAGGGCCGACCGGAACCCGGCTTCGACGGCTTCCGCGGCGAACCGCGGCCACGGGCCGCCAGCGGCCGTGAGGTCGTCGTTCGCGACGGGCTCGCCGGTGCGATAACACTCGAGACACGGGCCTTCCTGCGCTTGCAACTCGAACAACTCGAGAACGCGCATCGTCTCGCTGGACGACGCCATCACCCGCAGATCGCCTTCCGGCGCGACCAACATCAGGCCCGCGGCAGCAACATCGAGCACATCAACACAGCGGTCGGTGAGCAGGGTCAACAACTCCACGACGTCGAAGTCGTCGACGAGCGTGTCGGCCAATTCGACCAACGTGCG
>JBEEGD010000442.1:0-2581 GCA_041166685.1 Acidimicrobiaceae bacterium
TGAGATCGACCCGCGCGACGAGGGCATCGCCAAGCAGGAACGGCAGGACGTAGTAGCCGTGCACGCGCTTGTGTGCCGGGACGTAGATCTCGATGCGATAGCGGAAGCCGAAGACCCGCTCGGTGCGCGCCCGCTCCCAGACCAGCGGGTCGAACGGTACGAGCAGCGCGCGGGCGCGGATGCTCCTGGGGAGTGTCGTGCCCGGAACCATGTACGCCGGCTGCGGCCAGCCCTCGACCGCGACGATCTCCAGGCGGCCATCTTCGACGAGCTCGGCGAGCCGCGGTCGAGCGACCGGCATCTTCAGGCGGAAGTAGTCGGCCAAGTCGCGCGCTGTGCCGACGCCGTGGCACCGAGCGGCGACGAGCAGCAGCTCACGATGGGCTTCTTCCTCAGTGGGGGTTGGCGCGTCGAGAATTGCCTGTGGGATGACGCGCTCCGTCACGTCGTAGACGCGCTCGAAATTACGCCGATCGGCGGTCGTGACGTAGCCGGCGTAGAAGAGGTGCTCGAGGGCTCGTTTCTCGTCGGTCCAGTTCCAGCCCCACTCCTCCTTTGCCCGGCGCTCTTGTGCAGCGATCTCCCCTGCGCTGACCGGACCCTTTTCGCGCACCAGGTCGAGGACGTGCTCGACGAAACCGGGCTTGTCCTTGGCAAGCCGGCTGCCGAGACCCCACGGGCCGTACATCGCCTCGGCGCGCTTCATCCGCCACCGCATGAGTGGATGCAACGAGACGGGCAGCAGCGCCGCCTCGTGCCCCCAGTACTCGAACAACTCGTGATCGCGGTACGCCATGCGGTCGAGCGTTGCGGTCGGATAAGGGCCGAGCCGGGAGAACGCCGGCATGTAGTGCGCGCGCTGCACCACGTTCACGCTGTCGATCTGCAGCAGACCGGTGTGCTGCAAGACGCGACGCAGGTGCCGCCTGTCCGGCACCGACGCAGCCGGGCGGAGTTGCCCGAAGCCCTGCGCTGCGAGCGCAAGCCGTCGTGCCACGCGTCCCGACATCGCTTGCACGAGCAGTGATCCTGACACGCGGGAACGACACAAACGTGGTGACGGGGCGGTCGTACCTGGTTGCTCTACGCCATCAACGGATAGCCGTAACCCGCCAGGTCAGCAGGCCTTTCGCCCGACGCAGCAGGGCGAAGAGGCGGTCGTCGAGTCGTTTCACAGACGCGAAGCCCGAGACGAACCACGCAGCGGCCCCGCAAAACAGCAGCAGGAGGAGGTAGAACGCCACTGTGTTCACGGTAATAGCGTGCCAGCCGCGGCGCGCCGGCGTCTACAAAGGTGTTCACACAACGGCCGGTGATGCTTGGCCGTGCGGTCTCAGACGCGCACCAGGGGAAGTCGAAGCCCTGGCGGGCTGTACCCGACAGTCACGCTGGTGACCGATCTGAATGCGTTGGCCGCAAGGACGGGCGCGCTCAGCGTCACGACCAGTGCATACGGTCGCAGGTCAAGGGTGCAGGCGGCGTGCTCCGGCTCGACTCGGATCGCCAGGGTCGAGCCGGTGAGGACGGCCGACGTTGCTACCGGCGGACAGGATCCGCTGCCCGCTATACCGAACTCAACGACGTTCGGCGCGAGGGCTGTGGCTCGGTGGAGGCGTAAGGGCTTTGGCGCCTGCCGCGGGTCGTATGCGCGGGAGCCGACAACGCGTACCGGGGAGAGCGGCGTAAAGGTACTGGGTGACGACGTCGCCGGAGCCGGCCTGATCGGGACGGCAGTAGGCGCAGAACTCGTGCAGGCCGATACGACGAGCACCGCCAACGCCGCTGAGACGCCGGCGAGGTATCGGCCATCGACGAGCGTCACGGTGGTTGGACGGCTCGGCCGCCGCGGCGGTTTCAACAGGTAGGCACTTACCCTTCAGGCTGTGGAGGTGCTTGGCCAGCGTCGTCGACCTCAGCCAGCGCCGCCGAAATACGTGTTCGAGGCGCTGACCAAGCCACACCGAGATCCAGAACGTCCGTGGCTGAAACTGCTCGACGACGAGGTCGAGCCGACGATCGTCGATGCCCGCGAGTACGAACTCGTCGTCTGGTCCTCCATCTGGCGGTGGCATCCGCACGCCCTGGTCCGCTTTGAGCTTGAGCCGGAGGGTGGGGGCGGAACCCAGCTGACGTGGGTTCTCCTTGATGAGCAGGACCCAGGACCAGCATCGGTGGGTCACATGCGGAAGCGGATCCAACTACTCATCAACGCGGAGCTGCGCTTCACCTTCGGGCAGTAATAACTCGGGAGACATACACATGGAAGCACCAGTCGTGATCGCACGAGTCCCCACTCTGATCGAGGCACAGCTTGTCGTCGGAATGCTCGAGTCGAACGGCATCGCAGCAGCCACTTCCAGCGACGACGCCGGGGGTTTCGACCCACAGCTTCAGCTGACACAGGGCGTCAGAGTGTTGGTGTCGGACGCCGACGCAAGCCGTGCCCGACAGCTCATCAGGGAGACGGATTCACGCCCCTGAGCCGCGTAGCCCATCCTCAGGAGCGGTCAGTGGAGGTCCTTCGGAGGCAACATCATCTGAAGCCGCGACCGTCGGAGCCGCCCAGACCTTCCAGTGCCAC
>JBEEGD010000443.1:0-27044 GCA_041166685.1 Acidimicrobiaceae bacterium
GGGCGAGGATGTTCGTGGCGTTGAGCGACCACCCCGCCGGGACCTCGACGCCGAGCTGCTCGAAGGCGACCTGCCCGTCTCGGTAGTTCGTGATGCGGGCATCACGTCGCTCCCAATCGATCTCGTCGTACGGGTGGACGCCCTCTGTCGTGAAATGCCGGCGGATGCCGATACCGGCTTGCTCTGGGGCCAATGCCATGGGGTCGCTCCTCGAAAAACCTGCCGGACAATGCTACGTCCCGATTTCGGCGATTTGTGCCCCCTGGTGACCACAAGATGTCGTGGTCGACCGGCCGCCCTGCCCGGTCAGGGGCACAACATGTGCCAAATGACGTGGGTGAGATTACAGCACTGTCGTTTCACCCCTGTCAACGGAGGGGCCAGCGCGAAGATGCAGGTCAGAGGCCGTTCGCGAAGGTTTGCACTGGATGCATCTTCACCACGTCTCTAAAGGAGTCGTCCACCCACCAAACGACGCGGACGTGGTCCCACCATCCGCACCTCTCGCGCTGTCTTTGCCCCCGATTTCGACGCTGTGCACCCTATGAAGGGAGCCCTGTGGACCGTAAGGGGAACAAGGGTGTGAATTCCCGGTGGACGACCCCCGCAGTCGTCCACACGCCTGTGGGTTACCCCGCGGTAACTTCCACAGGGATGCCGTTGAGGACGGCGTTACCGGACACGGCGTCGAAAAGTCCCTCGTCAGCCAGCAGATTGCTGTTGACCCCGGCGGCCGTGGTGGCCGCCACCGACAGTTGCACGCCGTCCACGTCGTGACCCCAGCCGTGCGGGATGCTCACCACGCCCGGCATGATCCCGTCGGTCACCTCGACCGGGACGGTGACGGCTCCGGTCCGCGATCGCACCTGGGCGGGGGCGCCGGTCTCGAGCCCGAGACGGGCGGCATCGGCGGGGTGCATGTGCAGGGTGCAGCGAGGCTTGCCCTTCACGAGCACGTTGAGGTTGTGCATCCAGGAGTTGTTCGATCGCAACTGGCGCCGACCGATCAACACGAGCTGTCCGGCATTTTCGTCCGCATCGCCGTCGGCGGTTCGCTCGTCGAGGGCAGCCTCGAGGCGAGCCATGTCCGCGACGAGTGGTTCGGGCGCGAGTTCGATCATGCCGCTCGGCGTGCGCAGCACTTCGGGGATGCGGGCTTCGAGCGCGCCGAGGTCGATGCCGTGCGGGTTCGCGATCAAATCGTCGAGCGTGAGCTCGTAGGGACCCGTGCGCAGCATGAAGTCGAGGATCCGCTCGGGGCCCCTGCGGGGTGCGAGCTCGTCGACCACGTCATCGACGTCGCGACCGTGCACCGTGCTCGTCTCATCGGCGACTGCGTGCTCAACGAGCGTGCGGATGGCGAGATCGTCGACGACCGCAGGATCGGCATCGGCACCCATGCCTTGCAGCGCCAGCGCCAAACGCGCGAGCACTTCCCATTCGTCGGGCTCGCCATCCGCGAGAGGAATCACCGCAGGCGAGTAATTGGCCACGTTGCGCACGCCGAGTTGAAGCAACGCAAGGTCGTAATGCGACTTCGACAGCGGATCGGGAACCGGCAGGATCACGTCCGCGTGCCGGGTCGTCTCGTTCACGTAGATGTCGACCGAGACCATGAACTCGAGGGAGCCGAACGCGCGGTCGAGCCGGCCACCACCATTCGGAATCGAGCAGACCGGATTGCCTGCCATCGTGATGAGCGCTCGGATCTGACCATCGCCCGGCGTCTCGATCTCTTCAGCCAGCACGACGGCGGGCAACTCCCCCATCGTCTCGGGGAGACCGCGCACCCGGCTCGTACGACGCCCGAGTCGCAGCCCCCGGCCGTAGCGGGGGGTGCCGCGTGTGTTCGACGCGCCCGCGGCCGCCTTCGTGAACATCGCGCCGCCAGGTCGGTCGAGGTTGCCAGTGCACACGTTGATGACGTCGACCAGCCAGCTGGCCAGCGTGCCGAACTCTTGAGTGCACGTGCCGATCCGCCCGTAGACGCAGGCCGTCGGTGCGTCGGCCAACTCGCGCGCCACGCGCCGGGTCGTGTCCGCATTGATGCCCGTGATCGGCGCGACGGCTTCTGGTGTGAACGGCTTGCTCAGGCGCTCGACTTCATCGACGCCGGCGAGATACTCCTGCAACGCACCGAGTCTCTCGGAGGTCACCAGCCCGTCGGAGAACAACGTCTGCACGATGGCCATGAGAAAGAACGCGTCGGTGCCGGGGCGGATGAAGAGATGTTCGTCTGCTTCCTCGGCCGTACGGCTGCGACGCGGATCGGCGACCACGAGCTTGCCGCCGCGTGCCCGCAACGCTTCGATGCGCCCGGGCCAGTCCGGCGCGGTCGCGAGGCTCCCGTTGGATGCGTACGGGTTGGCGCCGAGCATCAGCAGGTAGTCACTGCGATCGATGTCGGGCACAGGCACCGTGAGACCGCCGCCGAACATCAGTGCCGAGCTGATCTCCTTCGGCCGCTGGTCGACCGTGCTCGCCGAAAACATGTTCCCCGACCCGAGGGCGCGGATCACGAAGCGACCATAGAGCTGCGCTCCGAGGTTGTGAGCCGTCGGGTTGCCGATGTAGATCGCCGCGCTGTTGCGCCCGTGCGCGTCGAGGATCGGCAGCAGCCGGTCCGCGATCTCCTGGAAAGCCTCGTCGTAGGTGGCCTCGACGAACGTACCGTCGCGCTTGATCAGCGGAGTGCGGACGCGGTCGGGGTCCTCTCGGAGCTGCTTGAGGGTGGAGCCCTTCGGGCAGATGAAACCGTGGCTGAAGACGTCGTCGCGATCGCCTCGGATCCGCACGACCTCATCGCCTCGCAATGTGATCTCGAGGCCGCAGCCGGCCTCGCACAACGGGCACGTTCGTATGGCCGTGCGGGTTTCGCCCTCTGACGTCAGTGTCATGGGTGCCATGCTGCCATCCGTGCGCCAGTTGTTCCCGATCGACCAGAGCGATGTCGACCCCATGGCCTGTTATGCGGCTGAGCAACGCGACCGATCGCCGTGGGTGCTGGTCAACATGATTGCGACCATCGACGGCGCCACGGCGATCGAAGGCCGATCCGGCGGACTCGGAGGGCCGGCAGACAAGGTCGTGTTCGCGGCGATCCGATCGATTGCCGACGTGATCCTGGTCGGCGCGGGGACGGTACGAGCGGAGAACTACGGACCACCGCGCGTCCCCGCGCGACTGGTGATCGTGAGCGCGTCGCTGGACCTCGCGCCCACTGCAAAGGTCTTCTCCGACGGCTACCGGCCGATCGTGGTCACCACTTCAGATGCGGACCCCACGCGCCGCCAGGCACTCGAGGCCGTGGCCGACGTGATCGTTGCCGGCGACACTCGTGTCGACTTGCTCGCGGCGCTGACACACTTCTCGGGCGTCGTGGTGTGCGAAGGCGGGCCGTCGCTCAACGGCCAGCTGATCGGCGAGGGACTCGTCGACGAGATCTGCCTCACGGTCGCTCCTTTGCTGGCGAGCGGCGACTCGTCACGCGTCGCGCATGGTCCCGCCCCTGCACAACCACGACGCATGCAACTTCGGCACATCCTCGAGGCCGACAACTGCCTGTTCCTCCGCTACAGCTGATCCGCTCCATCAGTGATGCTTCGGCGCTGTCTGCTTCGTGAGCAGCGTGATCTCCCGCTCGAAATCGGAGGCGTCGTCGAAACCCTTGTACACGCTGGCAAATCGCATGTACGCGACCTGGTCGAGGTCGCGTAGGTGGTCGAGCACGAGCATCCCCACTCGCTCGCTTGACACCTCGGCCTCGCCGGCCAGCCGAAGCTGATCATCGACATCGGACGCGATCGCCTCGAGCTGGTCGTCGGACAACGGCCTCGACTTTGCGGCAGCTCGTAGTCCGACCACGATCTTCATGCGGTCAAAGGGTTCGCGCTCGCCCGACCGCTTCGCGACGGTGAGTGGGACTTCTTCGATGCGCTCGTAGGTGGTGAACCGCCTCCGGCATTCGAGGCACTCACGACGGCGGCGGATGGTGGCGCCGTCGTCGGACGTGCGAGAGTCGACCACCCGGTCGTCGTCACTAGAGCAGGCGGGGCACCGCACCGCCCATGACGCTAGTTGTCGGGCTACTCGTCGGTGAGGCGCAGGCGCTGGCCGGTTTGCAGCGCGGCGCCGCCGTTGAGCGAGACGATCCGGTCGACCATCGCCCGCGGATCGCCGGATGGGTCGAGCTTGCGGGCAATCGACCAGACCGTGTCGTGCGGCTGCACGATGTACACGGCTCCGGATGGAACCGGCTGGCCGGATGCGCCGTAGACCGTCGGCTCGTGCACGACGGTTGCGGCGGCGGGCGTGGTCTGGACATCGGTCGCGCCGCCCGAGGAGGAGCGTGCGCTGAACAGGAGGGCGATCAGCACCGGGCTGAGCGCCAGCAGCAGCACGGCGAGCCGGCGCCGGCGATAGATCCGAGCGCCCGGCCTGGTGACCGGGGGGAGCACCACCAGGACGGGTCTGCTCGGAAATCGGGTTCGAGGGTGTGCGGAAGTGGTGATGGCAACCATGGCGCCATCCTCCTCAGGGGGTGTGACAGTGGCGCTGACGAACGCTTGTTCGAGGACAACTCAACCACGAACGGGTGTTCGTGGTCAAGGAAAAAGCCGAACAGATGTTTGCCTCGGGAGCGGCGCTTTGGTACCGTTCCTCCAAACATACGTTCGATCGCTCCGGGGAGACCCAAAGATGACAGAGCACCGTCTGACCGACCGTCAAAGGGAAGTCCTCGAGATCATCGACCAGTCGATGCGCGACCGCGGTTACCCGCCCTCTGTCCGCGAGATCGGCGAGAAGGTCGGTCTCACCTCACCGTCGACGGTGCACTCGCACTTGAACACGCTGCAACGGCTTGGGTTCCTGCGTCGCGACCCCACAAAGCCGCGGGCGATCGAGGTCCGCTGGGACCCCAACTCCGGGGCCGTGCTCGAGCGGCGTCCCGCCCGTTACGTGCCCCTGGTCGGCGATGTGGCCGCCGGGACCGACGTGCTCGCACAGGAGAACGTCGAGGAGATCCTCCCCCTGCCGTCCGACTTCACCGGCGACGGCGACCTGTTCATGCTGCACGTTCGCGGGGATTCGATGATCGACGCGGGCATCCTCGACGGCGACTACGTGGTGGCTCGGGCGCAGACCACGGCCGACAAGGGCGACATCGTGGTGGCCGGGCTGCCCGGCGAGGAGGCCACGGTGAAGACCTACAGCCGCAAGGGCAACAAGATCACCCTGCACCCCGCCAACCCTCGGCTAAAGCCGATCGAGCTCGACGCCGCCGACTCCACCATCTACGGCAAGGTCGTCACCGTTCTGCGACGGCTGTAGGGTCCCCGGTGCCGCGACAGCCGTCGGGGCGCCGCGTCGTCGAGAATGAGGGGCGTGCGGTCGAAGGTGGCCCGTTGGGGTGCTCTGTGCATGGTCATTTGCATGTCGCTTGGGTTCGCCGCGCCCGCGAGCGCCGTGCCCGCGACTCCCAACGATGGAGGATTCCATCTGCAATGGAACCTGCGAATGATCGGCGCGCCCGAGGCCTGGCAGATGGCCACCGGTGCCGGCATCACCATCGCCATCGTCGACTCGGGGGTTGACCTCGGTCACGAAGATCTGAAGGACCAGGTCATCGGCCACGTCACCTGCGTCGGGTCGGCCGGCGACGTGGCGAAGTGCGTGGACGGAGGCCAGGACGACAACGGGCACGGGACCCACGTGGCGGGGATCGCCGCAGCCGTGACCAACAATGGGCGGGGCGTGGCGGGCGTCGCGCCCGACGCCAAGATTCTCGACGTCAAGGTTCTTCAGCAGTCGTGCGACACCATCAACGGCTGCGACGCGTCCGGCACCCCCGACGACATCGCCGCTGGCATCAAATACGCGGCCGACCACGGTGCCGCAGTGATCAACCTGTCGCTGGGGAACGCGTCGCAGTCAGTCTTCGGTCCCGCTTTCCAGGACGCGCTCAACTACGCGTTCGACAAGGGCGCCATCCCGGTGATCGCGGCTGGGAACAGCTACGTGTTGCCGTCGGGCGGCGCGGTGAACGCCATCGTCGTCGGCGCACTCAACAACCACGGCAACGCCGCGTCGTACAGCAACAGCATCGGCGATGCGCAGTGGGCACTCATGGCGCCCGGCGGTGAGGCGGACACTGAGGCGGGCTGCAACTCCGACCCGGTCGGTGTGCTGTCCACCTATCTCACCGCATACGCGTGTCTCGCCGGGACATCCATGGCGGCGCCGCACGTATCCGGTGCGGCCGCGGTGCTGCGCAGCATGGGCTTCTCGAAGCAGGACACCATCGCCCGACTGCTCAGCACGGCCAAGAAAATCGATCCGCCGGCGTTCTACGGGTCGGGTTCGCTCGATCTGGCGGCTGCGGTCGGCGTGACCGCCACAACCGCACCGCCGCCGCCGTCGACCTCGCCCAACGAGACCACGTTGTCGACCGGCTCGGTGGCATCAGGAAGCCCTGGCGATGATGCGAGTTCCAGTAGCTCGGCCCCAGTGCCGAACGGTCCTCCCGCGTCGACGCCATCAGGCGACCTGGGCGGGCCGACCTCGACGAGCCCCGCGGGCGTGATCAATCTGCCGGGGCAGCAGGCGGCCCCCGCGCCGGGCGGAGTCGTCACGCGCTCCCCCAACACCAACAACGGTCTTTCCCCCGGGCTTGTCGCCGTTGCCGTCGTGATGGCAGCCGGTGTCGGGATCGGCACCGGTTGGTTCCTCAGACGCGGGAACCTGGCGCGTCGGACGCGACCGTCCTGACACTCGTCATACACCACTGACGAGCAGATCTCGAAGGATCGACCACGTGCGCTCGAGCTGCGCACGCGTCACTCGTTCGTCGGGCGCATGCGCGAGTAAGGGGTCGCCAGGACCGAGGTTCACCGCGGGCATACCGAGTTCGCTGAATCGAGCAACGTCGGTCCAGCCGAGCTTGGCCCGCACCTCGAGCCCGGTGCGGGCGACGAGGGCAGCAAAGAGCGGATGATCGAGACCGGGTCGAGCACCGGCGACGGAGTCGACGACTTCGATCGTGTCGCCGTCCTCGAGCACGGGCGCGACCAGCTCGCGCAACCAGGCTTCCGCGGTGGCCGGGTCGCGATCGGGTGCGAACCGATGGTTGATCACCACGCGGGCCCGATCGGGCACGACGTTGCCCGCGACGCCTCCCTCGACCATCACGGCCTGCACCGCTTCGCGGTACTCGCAGCCGTCGACGACCGGGCGACGGCCTTCCCACCCGTCGAGGATCGCCAGCAGCCGGCCCAAGCGGTGGATGGCGTTGCGGCCCATCCACGGCCTCGCGCTGTGCGCCCGAATGCCGGTGAGCGTGACATCGAGCCGCATCGTGCCTTGGCACCCAGCCTCGAGCACCGCATCGGTTGGCTCACCGAGGATGGCGACGTCGCCCTGGACCAGGTCGGGCCGCTCGCGCACGACGTGCAGCAACCCGTT
Organism: Acidimicrobiaceae bacterium; assembly: GCA_041166685.1. Taxonomy (GTDB): domain Bacteria; phylum Actinomycetota; class Acidimicrobiia; order Acidimicrobiales; family JACDCH01; genus DASUCS01. Next base: position 7,462 of record JBEEGD010000443.1, read on the forward strand.
CTGCTCTCCGGCGATCTCTTCGCATGCGTAGAAGATGTACGTGACGTCGACCGCGGGCGCGTCGATCGTTGTCGCGAGCTCGAGCATCACGGCAATGCCGCTCTTCATGTCCGATGCACCAAGCCCCCACAGCGTGTCGCCGTCGACACGCGCGCGGTCGTTGTTGTTGACCGGGACGGTGTCGGTGTGACCGGCGATCACCACGCGCATCGGCCGGCCGAGCGACGTTCGGGCGATGACGTTGTCGCCGACCCGGTCGATCGTCAGCCACGGCGCCGATCGCAGCTAGGCTTCGATCCGATCCGTGATCGCACGCTCGTTGTGGCTGACGGAGGGAATGTCGATGAGCTCAGCCGTGCGAGCGAGAAGATCAGCCGACATTGACGCCTTGCTCGCGCAGGATGTCGTTGAGGTGCGTGCGCTCACCGGGTTCGTAGCGGCGAAGCACGAGCACACAAGGGAGCGTGAACTCGCCTCCAGGGAACTCGCGCTTGCGCCCGGCCTGCACGCAGATCGAGTACGGAGGCACCACCCCGCGACCCAGCTCCTCGCCGGTCTGTGCATCGACCACGGGAATACCCGGATTCAGGATCACGCCTTCGCCCAACACCGCACCCTGCTTTACCCGAGCGCCTTGCGTGATCATCGATCGGCTGCCGATCAAACAGTTGTCCTCGATGAACACCGGCGCCGCCTGCGGGGGCTCGAGCACGCCGCCGATGCCGACGCCGCCCGAGAGGTGCACGTTGGCGCCGATCTGAGCACAGGAACCAACGGTCGCCCAGGTATCGACCATCGTGTTCTCGCCGACTCGGGCGCCGATGTTCACGTAGCTCGGCATCAGAATCACGCCCCGCTCCAGGTACGAGCCGAACCGGGCAGATGCGCCCGGCACCACGCGAACCCCGTTGAACGCGAAGTCGTTCTTGAGCGGGATCTTGTCGGCAAACTCGAACGGCCCCACCTCGGTCGTTTTCATGGCGGACAGCGAGAACAGGAGCAGGATCGCCCGCTTCAGCCATTCGTGGACCACGACCTCGTCGTCGACAAGCTCCGCGACACGCAGCTCGCCTCGATCGAGCCTGGTGACCACACTGACCACGAACTCACGCGCCTCGGGGTTCCCCGTGAGCTCGTCCCGCCGCCCCCACAACTCGTCGATCTGTGCCTCGAGGTCGCCCATCGAGCGTGAGGCTACTGGTGACACAACTATTGTCACGGCTCGCGCCGACATGGGGTGAGTAGATGGCGAACGGAGGCGAGGCGGGAGATCTGGACCGACTCCAGGTTCAAGTCGATGCGACGCGAACGGAACTCGGTGAAGTCGCCGGAGCCGTCAACGGCCTGAAGGAACTTGTCACCGATCTCGTTCGCCGCTCCGGCAGCCCCGATCATCAGACCGACCGCTGGCAGGCGCGCCTCGGCAGCCTCGAGACCCGCCTCGAGATGTTGGAGACGGCGATCAAGGGTGAGATCGAGCGGATGCGGGCCACTGCTGGAGCGGTCGATGCCGTCGCCGACGACTTCCGCGCCACCGTCGGCGGGACCAAGAACCTCGTCGAGCTGGCCTCGGACCTCGGCGATCGTCTCGGCGTGCTCCAGTCACTCGAGAGCCAGGTGCGGGGAGCCGCGCAGGACATCGCGACGTCGGTGGAATCGCGGCTCGACCAAGAGGCGAGCGACCGCGAGCAACGCGACGAAGCGCTCGTCGGCCGCTTGGGCGGCATGCTCGAGAGCATCGATCAGCTTGCCGGCGTGGCCCGCGAGCAATCGGCGGCGCGTGCCCGCCTCGATGAGATCGACCGCACGGTGTCGCAGTCGCAGGACACTCTCGCGGAGCTGACCGCCCGGCTCGAAGCCGTGATGAGTGTCACCGCCGAGTTGCCATCGATCGAGGACCGGCTCAGCACGCAGTTGCGCGATGCCACAGCGTGGGGCGACGTCCTCGGACGGCTCAGCTCACAGGTGAGCGGGGTCCACGGTCGCCTCGACGACGCCACCGAGGTCTCGAGCTCGCTGGCAGACGCCGTGGCGGCCGTCAGCGCCGAGATCCGCGGACTCGAAAGCCGTTTGAGCGCGGCAACCGAAGGCGACGACCGCTTGACCGAGATCGCCGACGCGCTCGCGCAGGTGCGGGCCCATCAACCACAGCTCTCGATGCGCCTCGACGAGCTCGCAGCCGAGTTCACCGAGGTGCAGAGCAGCCTCGCTGATCCGATTGCGTCGCTTGGCTCCATTGGCGAGCGTGTCGACGCGCTCGCGGCGGCGATGCGCAACGTGGTGGCCTCACAGCCAGACCCTCGGCCGCAGCTCGAGCAGCTGGCTGCCGCGATCGAAGCGTTGCGAGCGGAGCAGCCCGACACGGCGAATCGCATCGAGCGTCTCTTCGACCAGATCGCCGAGCTACGAGACGCGCAACCCGACTACCGCGAGCAACTCGAGGGCGTGACGGCAGAACTCGCCGCGCTACGAGCCGCCCCGTCGGATTCCAGCGAGCAGTTCGATCGGCTGGCCGCGGACATCGCGTCGCTGCGAGCCGAGCAGCCCGACCTCGCGCCGGAATTCGATCGGCTCGCCGCCGAGATCGCCGCAAGGGGTACCGCGCAACCCGACTACCGCCAACCGCTCGCGGAGATCGCGTCTGAGCTGGCCGCACTCCAAGCTGCGCAACCGAACCTCGCGCCGGAATTCGATCGGCTCGCCGCCGAGATTGCGAGCGTGCGCGCCGCGCAGCCCGACTACCGCGAACCGCTCGCGCTGATGAGCTCGGAGCTCACCGCCCTCCGGGCCGCTCAACCGGATTCGAGTGATCAGTTCAGTCGTCTCGCGGCCGAGGTTGCCGAGCTTCGCGGCGCGCAACCCGATCTTGATGAGGTGTACGACCGACTCGCCGCGGAGATCGCCGCTCTGCGCGCCGCGCTCCCCGAAACGGGAGCGGAGACGGATCGGATCGCGTATCTGCTCGATCAGCAAGCGGCCGCATTGATCAACTTGCAGGCCGCCCAACCGCAGGCCGTGGAACGGCTCGAGCGCATCGCGGCGGAACTTGCCGACGTGCGTGCGACGCAAGCCGACGCCGAGGTCGACCTCGGCCCGTTGTCCGAACGCATCGAGCGTCTGGCCAGCCAGCTGTACGAGCAGCTCGCCGAAATGCGTGCGAGTCAGGCCGACGTCGCGGTCGACCTCGACCCGCTGAACGAACGCGTCGACGTGCTCTCCACCCACCTCGAACGACTCTCCGAGCAGCTCTCTCAGCAGCTCGGTGAGCTGCGAGCCACTCAGCCAGAGGCCGGGCTCGACTTCGGTCCTGTCACCGAACGCATCGACTACTTGGCCGACCACCTTGCGGAGCTGCGCGCCGCGCAGCCCGCAACTGACGCCGTTGTGGGCCGCGTCGCCTCGGTCCTCAACGAACACACCGCAGTGCTCTCGCAGCTGCAATCGGGGCAACCACAGCTGACGGTTCGCCTCGACCAGCTGGCCGCCGACGTCGCCGACCTCAGCGAGCTACAGGCCAGGGCACCGCTCGCGCTCGAACGGCTCGACCGGATCGCGGCTGATGTCACCCGGCTGCGGGACACGGACGAGTGGATGACGCCCGCGATGGCTCCGCTCGCCGATCGGGTCGACGCGGCCGTCGCGGCCCTGCACGCCGCCATCGCTTCGCCGGTGGACCTGCGCCCCAACCTCGACGAGCTGGCCACAACGATCACCGAATTGCGCAACGACGTGGCCGCCGGCCGCGGCGAGGAATGGGCCGTCAACCACGACGCCCAACTGGCCGGGCTGGCCTCGATCGTGCAGGAACTCCGGGTGGGACAACCCGAGGTCACGTTGCGCCTCGACCAGGTGCAGGCCGAACTGGCCGATCTCCGCACTCGAATCCCCGATCCTGCGGGCGTGATCGACCCGGTCCTCGCACAGCTCGAGCGGGTGGCGGCCGACATCGGGCGTCTCCAAGAGACGCAGCCGGCCCTCACCCACCTCGCCACGCAGATGGACGAACTGCGAGCTGCGCAACCTGACCCGAGCGCGCTGCAGGACTTCGTGGCCGAACGGCTCGACCGCATCACGGCCGAGGTTGTCGCGGTTCGCGCCAATCAACCCAGTCCTGCCGCGACGACCGACGCCATCCTCCAACTCGAGTCGGCTCTCGCCCACACGACCATGCAGGTCAACGACATTGCCACCGCCGTCACGGCCTTACGCGAAACACCGGCTGATGCGTCGAGCGATCTCGTCCCGGTCGTCGATCGACTGGCGGTGGTGGTCGACGCCGTTTCGTCGATGCAGAGCGATGTGACGAGCCTGGCTGACGCGATCTCGGTGCTCCGTGCCGACAGATCGCAGCTGGCTCAGATGTCGGAGGACACCAACGGCCGGCTCGAATTGCTCACGTCGACGATCGCGGAGCTCCGGGATTCCCGTCCAGACTTCAGCTCGAGCTTTGCGGCATTGACGGGACAGCTCGAGTCGATGCAGGCGGCCGCCACCAGCGCTCAGGATCGCATCGACGCGGGAGCGTCCGCCTCGCAGCAGCAGATGGACGAGGTTCGACAGGTGGTCAGCGGCCTCGGCGAGCGTCAGGCGAACGCCTTGGCGGACGTGATGACGCGGTTCGAGCAGGTGAACGCGAACGCCGCCGCCGCGCAGGAAACCGCCCGCGCCATCGAAGAGGCTCTCCACGCGCCAACCGACGACAGCACGGGCCAACGTCTGGGCGACCTCACTGAGCAGGTCGCGTCGTTGTCGTCCGATGTGAAGTCAACCGTTCGAGCCCTCGTCGGTCTGGGCGCGGACATCAGCGGTTTGCGCTCTGAGCTCGAAGCCGTCACCGCATCCATGCCCGATCGCACCGAGGCCGACGCGGACGCGCGATCCGCGCTCGCCCGGCTCGACGCGGCGATCGCCGATCGAGATCAGCAACTGCGCGACACCGTGGCGCGACTGGACGCGGCGGTGGGTGATCGCGACACGCAGCTGCGCGCCGCGATCACTCGACTCGATGCTGCGGTGAGCGACCGCGAGTCGGACGTGACCGACAGGGTCGCCCGGCTCGATGCTGCGCTGGCCGAGCGCGACGCCAACGTCCGTGACGTCCTGGCCCGGCTCGACCAAGCAATCGCGCGCGCAGTTGACGAGTCCGAAGTCTCCACGCTGGCGACCCAGATCGATGCGGCCATCGCAGAGTTGCGGCGCGACGTCCAAACCGCGAACCAACTTGCATCGCGCACGGACGTCCTCGAGGCAGTGCGCGCCTTGGGAGAGCGCGATCCGGACGATGCCGCCCGATCAGTGGTGGCCTCGGCCGCGTCCGCGATGGCACGGCTCGAGGGACGGATCGACGGCGAGTTCGACACCGTCAGCCGTCAGATGGAAGCACTCGGGACGTTGCTCGGCCAGGTGATCGACGCCGTACATCGCGTCGAGGCACAGGTTGTGGGTGTGCAGCCGGTTTCGGAGAAGATGCGCTCGGCCGCGGCCGCCGTGCTCGACAACCTTCGGTCCAATGTGCGCCAACGGGCCGCCAAACAGAACAACTCCGGCGCCCCACCCGAGCTCGGCTCGGGCCGCTGAGACGTCAACCGACGCCCAGCCGTTGGCCGATGAGGTCGATGCGGTCGTCCGGTTGCACCATTGCGATGCGCACGCGATCAGCGCCAGCAGGGCCGTAGAACTCGCCGGGGCTCACCAACGCGCCGGCATCCGTCGCCAAGCGTTTGGTCAGTCCCCAGGCGTCGCCGCCGGGAGCCGACACCCAGAGGTAGAAGGCCCCATGAGGTAGCTCGACATCGAGGTCGAGCCCGCGACGCAGCATGTCGCGGACGCGCTCGAGCCGATGGAGATAGCGGGCGCGCTGCTCGTCGACGTGCGCGTCCTCACTGAAGGCCACGATGCCCGCGGCCTGCGCGGGACCGGCGACCATGAACCCCGCGTGCTTCCGCAACTCTCGGAGGTAGTCGACGAGATCTCCGTCGCCGGCGTAGAAGCCGACACGCACTCCCGCGAGATTGGAGCGCTTTGAGAGCGAATGCACGGCGATCACCCCAGCTGTGCCGTGCTCGAGGATGGTGCGTGGCCGGTCCTGCCACGTGAACTCGACGTAGCACTCGTCGCTGAGGACGGGAATGCGGCGAGCGCGACCCCAGCGCGCCGCCGCTTCGAGGTCGACGAGCTCGCCGCTGGGGTTGGCCGGACTGTTGACCCACAGACACAGCGCCCGCTCGGCGTCGTCGGCCGCGATCGCCTCGAGCGACTCGTAGGCCACGGCGCGGCACCCGGCGAGCGTTGCCCCCATTGCGTACGTGGGATAGCTCACCGCGGGATACAGCACGGTGTCACGGTCGGGCGAGCGCAGCTTCAGCCACTGTGGAACGCCGGCTACGAACTCCTTGGTGCCGATGCAGGCCGCGACTTCTTGCTTCGCATCGACGCTGACGCCTAGCCGGCGTGCGAGCCATTCGGCCGCCGCCTCCCGGAAGCCCAGCGTGCCGATCGACGCGGGATAGCCGCGCTCGGTGCCGCTGGCGGCGAGGGCGGCGACAACCGCGGCCGGCGGAGGATCACAAGGCGTGCCGATCGACAAGTCGACGCAGCCACCGGGCAGCGCCGCCGCAATCGCCGCGAGCTCATCGAGCCGGTCGTAGGGATACGGCGGCGGAACAAAGCCCGTCACGGCTGCACGTACTCCTGGAACCGCGTACGCGCGGCTTCGTCGAAGCGAACACGCAGGCGCATGGCGCCTTCGCCGGCGCTCTCCACGAGAACCTCTCCCTCGCGATGGACGGCGGCCAGCACATCGCCCCTCTCGTAGGGGACAACCAACTCAACAACCGCAGTGAGCGCCCGCAGCCGATCGCCGATCGCCCGCAGCAATCCGTCGACGCCCTCGCCGCTGGCCGCAGAAATGGCGACGCTGCCAGGATTGCGAGCCGCGAGGCGGGCGGCGTCGTCCGCCGCGATGTCGGCCTTGTTGAACGCCAACAGCTCGGGCACATCCCGGCCGCCGATCTCGTCGATGACCGCGCGCACCGCGTCGATCTGCATCTCCGGGTCGGTCGCGGACGAGTCGACGACATGGACGAGTAGGTCGGCCTCGCTCACCACTTCGAGCGTGGACTTGAACGCCTCGACGAGTTGATGCGGCAGCTTGCGCACGAACCCGACGGTGTCGGTCATGAGCACGGGCTCGCCGCCCGGCAACGAGAGCTTGCGGGTCGTCGCGTCGAGTGTGGCGAACAGACGATCCTCGACGAGCACCCCGGCGTCGGTGAGCCGGTTGAGCAGCGTCGACTTCCCGGCATTGGTGTACCCCACGATCGCGACGTGGCCGAGCTGGCTGCGTCGTCGACTCTTGCGTTGCGTGTCGCGGTGCTTGCCGATGTCCTTGAGCTCGCCTTCCAGCTTGTGGATGCGGCGCACCAAGCGGCGGCGATCGACTTCGAGCTGCGTTTCGCCGGGACCTCTCGTACCGATGCCGCCGGCTTGCTGTGACAACTTCGTGCCCTTGCCGCGCAGCCGAGGCAACCGGTACCGCAACAGCGCGAGTTCGACCTGCGCCTTGCCCTCTTGGCTGTGGGCGTTCTGAGCGAAGATGTCGAGAATGACCGCGGTGCGATCGATCGCGGTTCGTCCGAGCAGCTTCTCGAGATTGAACTGCTGCGCCGGCGACAACTCATTGTCGAACACGACGGTGTCGGAGTCGACGGACAGCGACACCTCGCGCAGCTCCTCGGCCTTGCCTTTGCCGATGTAGGTCGCAGGGTCAGGACGATCGCGACGCTGAACGACCCGCGCCACCTCATCGGCGCCGGCCGTGTCCACGAGCTGCGACAACTCGTCGAGCGACGAGTCGATGTCGTCGACGTGATCTCCGCCGAGCGCGACGCCGACGAGCACCAGCTTCTCGCGCCCTTCGCGGGAGATGAGGGTGTCGGTCAGGGCGTCGTTCACGGTGCCTCGTACTCGATGGTGGCGATGTACACGACGGGGACCGTCATCTTGATCGTGTCGCCGATGACGATCTCCGCGGGCCCCCCGGGCTGGCGGACAATGACCTCGCCTTGTGCGATCCCCCATCGCTGCGCGGCCGCTGCCACCGCGCACGCGCCGGTGCCGCACGCTTCCGTGAGTCCGACGCCGCGCTCATACACCCGCATCGTGAGCTCGCTGTCTCGCGGACCGGGCGCGACCAGCTCGACGTTGATGCCTTCGGGTACGAGCTCATTGATCGCCATGCCCCGGGCGACCAGGTCGATGTCGGCGTCGAGGCGAGGCGCGTGCAGCACGAGGTGCGGATTCCCGACGTCGACGCGCGCCGCCCGCACCACGTGCTCGTCGAGCCATTCCGTTTCGTCATCGCCGACCTTGGCTGCGCCCATGTCGACCGTGGCCCGATGCGAACGAGGGTCATCCGTCGACTGGAGCGTGACGGTTCGTACACCGGCATCCGTGGTCACGATCACCTCGGGCCCCGGCACGATGCCGGCATGGACGACGGCCTGCGCCAGACAGCTGATGCCGTTGCCGCTCATCTCCGCCCGGCTGCCATCGGCGTTGTAGAGCCGCATGGTGAGCCCAGACGTGACGTGAAGGAGTCCGTCGGCACCAACGCCTGTGTGCCGGTCGCACACCGCGCGGGCCAGCGCCGGCGACACGGAAAAGGCGTCGTCGAGGTCGATCAGTACGAGGAAGTCATTGCCGAGGCCGTGGTGCTTGGTCAGCTGCATGGGGAGGTCAAGTCTGCCCGCAGACGACGCGATCGAGCGACGGCAATACCTCGAGCGGATCGTCCTCGGCCGTCAGCCACTCGATGCGCGGGTCACGGCGGAACCACGCTCGCTGCCTGCGGGCGAATTGCCTGGTCCGCCGGATGGCTTCGTCGATGGCTTCGTCGAGCCCCACCTCGTTTCGAAGGTGAGCGAGGAGCTCCCGGTAGCCCAGAGCTTGTGTGGCGGTGCGGGACAGGCCCTGCGGTCGCGCCGCGAGGACGCAAACCTCCTCGACGAACCCGGACGCCAGCTGGTCTCTGTAGCGCGCCGCAATCCGGTCGCTGACGATCGCCGATGGCAGCGACACGCCGACGAGACGGAATGGCGTCGGTGGGTACGCCTCGAGCCCCGGGCCGTACGACGAGAACCGCCTTCCGCTGCCGACCGTGACTTCGAGCGCTCGCACGATCCTCCGCCGGTTGCCGGGCTCCATGCGCGCGGCGGCGACAGGATCGAGATCGGAGAGCTGTGCGTGCAGCTGCACGGTGTCGGTGTCTTCGAACTCCTGCACGACCTCGGGATAGCGGCCCGGGATGCTGAGTCCGTCGATGACGGCTCGGAGATAGAGGCCAGTACCGCCGACCAGCAGGGCGCGGTGGTTGCGCGCTTCAATGCCGGCGACGACGTCCTGGAACTCGCGTTGAAAGCGAGCGACGGTGAACTCTTCGTGAGGATCCGCAAGGTCGATCAGGTGATGCGGAATCTCGGCTCGTTCTGCGGCCGACGGCTTCGCGGTGCCGATGTCCATTCCGCGGTACACCTGCATGGAGTCGATCGACACGAGCTCCGTCTCCGGGTGCGCTCGTCCGATCGCGAGCGCCAAGGCCGACTTTCCGGATGCCGTCGTGCCCATCAGCGCGACATGGGTCGTCACCGCGGCGGGCCGTTCTCGATCACCGCACGAACCTCGGCGGCCGTGACCGTGAACGGATCGAATCGAACCAGCCACCAAGTAGCTCCGGCATCGATCCACGGCTTCGGATCGACATCGGCCAGGCCCTGCACGGCGACGTCCAGCGGCGCGTCGGTTGTTCGGTGTTCCCGCGCGTAGGCGAGTTGCTGGGTCAGGTCGTCCGGCTGAGGCAGGCCGATCGGGAACCATCCATCCCATTGCGCCGCGCGGCGCACTGGCGCGAGATGCGGGAAGCGGGACGCAACCCAGACCGGGATGCGTGGCCGCTGCACCGGCCTCGGAAGCAGAACCGTGCCGTCGGCTTCTTCGCCGTGCCACCACCGGTTCAGGCGATCGAGGTCGTCGTCGAGCAGCGCGGCGCGTGCTCGTGGATCGGTCTCCTCGCCGAACAGGCTGAACTCACCGGCAGCATCTCCGCCGATGCCCACGCCGAAGACGAGCCGACCTCGGCTCAGATGATCGAGCGTCACCGTCTCCCGCGCGAGAACGTGCGGCCGGCGCCGAGGAACCGGGGTGACCATCGGCCCGATGCGGACCCGCTCGGTCGCCGCGGCCTGCGCGGCCATCACGATCCAGGGGTCCGCGACCTCTTCGACCGGCGGCCGGTACCTGAGGTGGTCCCAGACGAACACCCCGTCCCATCCGCAAGCCTCCGCGTTCGCGGTCAAGTCGACGACCACATGGGGATCGAACAGCTCGTTGAACAGCGGCAGGAAGAGCGCGGTCTGCAAGAGTCAGGCGCGCCAGATCGTGTAGGCGGGTGGCCACTGCCCGCGATGTGTATACAGCGCAAGCATCGCCCGTTCGATGTCGAGCTCGAACAACACCTCGTCGGGCGCGACGGGCCACCCGGCGGCATCGGCCACGGCTTGCCATTTCTCGCGGTCGGGCGTCTCGACCGCGCGGCCCATCACCACGAACTCGTCGTCGACCGCTGCCGGCGACAGCGCGTGCATCGCATACCGGCCATCACGCCGAAGGTCGCCACACTTCGGTCCGTGCGGCCCGATCATCGTCCACAGTCCGCCGTCGACGATGAGCGGACACATCGGGTGCAGCCGCGGTCCGCCGTCTCTACGAATCGTTGCGAGATACCCGAGGCCCACATCGTGGATGTAGATCAGTCGGCGCCCCTGTGCCGCCATGTCGGGCATCGCGTGCTCGAACTCGGCCCAACCGGCCACGTCAGTATGCGCTCACCGGAATGCGGGTCTTGTGGCGAGGCAGAGCCGTCACGTCCATCAGATCGCCTCGCAGATGATGAGGGGCAGCGTTGGTGACGCGCACGTCGACGAATGTGCCCGGACGCAGGGGTCGATCTGCTGAGAAGTGAATGAGCTTGTTCTGACGACTACGACCCGTTGTGATCGCGGCGTCCTTCTTGCTCGGCCCTTCGACCAGGACCTCCTCGACGCGTCCGATGCGAGCCCGATGCTTGGCCAGCGCGCTGCGCTCCACCACGATCCGCAATCGTTCGAAGCGCTCCGCGATGACGTCCGCCGGGACGAAGTCGTCGACCCGCTCGGCCGCTTGCGTCCCCGGACGGGGCGAGAAGATGAACATGTACGCGCTGTCGTACTCGGCGATGGCCGCAACTTCGAGGGTGCACTCGAAGTCGTCGTCGGTTTCGCCGGGAAAGCCCACGATGAGATCGGTCGTCACGGCGAGATCGGGCACGGCCGTCCGCGCCGCTGCGAGCCGAGCCAGGTAGCGGTCCGCGGTGTAGCCGCGGTGCATCGCGGCCAACGTGCGGTCGGAGCCCGATTGCAACGGAAGATGGAGATGCTCGCAGAGCGCGCTGACCGAACCCATGGCCTCGATCGTCTCGGGCCGAAGGTCCTTCGGATGTGGGCTCGTGAACCGCACTCGCCGCAGGCCCTTCACGTCGCCGATTGACCCCAGCAACTCCGCGAACAACGGCCGCCGCTTCGTGAGGTCGCGCCCGTACGAGTTCACGTTCTGACCGAGGAGCGTGATCTCGACCACCCCGTCGCTCACGAGCCGTTCGACCTCGGCAACGATCTCGTCCGGAGCCCGGCTGATCTCCCGACCGCGGACGGACGGGACGATGCAGAACGCGCAGGAGTTGTCGCAGCCGATCTGAATCGTCACCCACGCCGCGTACGGGACGTCGCGCCGCACGGGGAGAGCCGACGGAAATGCGTCGGCGTCGCTCGGATCGGTTTCGTCGAAGATCTCGGTGAGCGGCCCACGCTCTCGGGTCTGCTCGAGCAACAACGCCGCTCGGTGCACGTTGTGCGTGCCGAGGACGACATCGACATGTGGTGCCCGCTCGCGCACCAGATCGCGATCCTTCTGCGCCAGGCAGCCCGCCACGACGATCTGCAGGCCGGGTCGCGCCGCTTTGACCGACTTCAGGTGCCCGAGCTTGCCGTAGAGCCGGTTGTCGGCATTTTCACGGATGCAACACGTGTTGAGGACGATGACATCGGCATCGTCGCCGGAGGTTGCCGGCTCGAGGCCGTCGGCTTCGAACAGGCCGGCGATGCGTTCGGAGTCGTGCTCGTTCATCTGACACCCGTAGGTGTGCACGAGGAACTTGCGTGTCATCGCCGTCAGGTTACGCGGCCGCGGTGGCCCCGCGAGATCCGGGCGAGTTCAGTTGGCGAGGTGGATGGTGCCGGTCGGCAGCGACTGCCTGGCGTCGGCGTCAGGAGCCGCGGCCGCCTGCGGAAGCTGAGCTTCGCCCTGCACTCGCGCCCGGTCCTCGATGGCAAGCCGGATGGCGGTGCGTCGTTCTCCGTCGATCAGGATGTCGGCGAACGTCGGGATGCAGATGAGGTCGATACCCGCCGGTGCGACGTAGCCCCGGGCGATCGCGACGGCCTTGATCGCCTGATTGAGGGCGCCGGCACCGACGACTTGCACTTCAACGGCGCCCGCCTGTCGGACCGCGCCGGCCATTGCGCCCGCCACGGAGTTCGGATTGGACTTGGTCGAAACCTTCAGCGTTTCCATCGGGGTCCCCTGTGGCGCCGAAGTCCAGGGCGCATTCTTGGTATGGCGTTCCCGCGTGATTCGACGCGGACAAGGTTGCTTCCTCCCGCATTTGCTTCCGAGTTGTCGTTTCTGCACCGGTTCTCGGCGGCTCATACCGCCGGCTGAAGGCCGCAGCCGGCGGTATGAGCAGGCCGAGGAGGCGACTTGTCCTAGTCGTCGAGGCTGATGGGTTCGTCGAGGTCGGTGAGATCCGCGATCTCTTTGTCACTGACCGTGGCGTCGCGGTTGATGCCCACCTGAGCGAGGATCCGCTCGGAGACGTCGACCATGATCTCCGGGTTCTCGGTGAGGAAGCTCTTGGCGTTCTCCCGGCCCTGGCCGAGTTGCTCACCCTCGTAGGTGAACCACGCTCCTGACTTCTTGATGAGGCCGAGATCGACGCCGACGTCGAGCAACGAGCCCTCGCGGCTGATGCCCTTGCCATACATGATGTCGAACTCCGCTTGCTTGAACGGTGGAGCGACCTTGCACTTCACGACCTTCACACGCGTGCGGTTGCCCACCACCTCGGTCGCATCCTTGATGGACTCGATACGGCGGATGTCGAGCCGCACCGACGAGTAGAACTTCAGCGCCCGCCCACCCGGGGTTGTTTCGGGACTGTTGTGCACCATGACACCGTCGACGAAGTAGTTGTGCGTACCCTCGACCTCGATGTCGAATCGGTGCGTCGACCGCGAGGGTGGCCGAACGCCAATCTTCGTGATCGGAAGAGGCACCAACTCGTGGCGCATGGGCGTGAAGACCGGATCGACATTGAAGCGGCCTCGGTATTTGGGGAGCAGTTTGTAGTCCATCGACGGATGAATAAACGGAGCAACCAGCGCATGGAGCTTCGCTGTCTCCTGCGTCGGGAACTGCAGGATCGCCTTGCCACGACGCTCGAGCAGCTTCGTCCCGATCCCCCAGGTGTCGGCGAGATACTCACTGAGGCGAACCCGAGTGTCGGGCGACATCGCCTGAACGCAGATCTCTGCGCGTCCTGAGCCACCGGCGGTGCGAGCCTGCACACCTTTGGAACGAATGGTGAAGCCGCCGTCGTCCATGTACCAAATGGCCAGCGACAAGGGCGTGAGGCGCTTGAGGTAATCGTGGCTCAGCACCTTCTTGCCGCCGACGTACACGGCTTGGCGCAACTCCGCGAGTTCCGGGAGCGGCTGGACGTCGTGGAACACGGCGCCTTCGGTGTTCGTCGAGCGGCTCACATGGAGGTTCGCGAAGAGCGACGCCTTCCAGTCTCCGTAGGCCACTTGCTTGTGACCGTGTCCCCATCGCAGCCGAGCGCCGTGACCGCTGCGAGTGGGCGACAGTGCACTGTCGCCCATGAGTCCGCCAAGCAGCACTTCCCACTGGAAGTTCGAAAGGTGGAAGGGCACTGACTGCAACACTCGGTCTCCTGGCGCGAGATCCTGCGCCTCTCGCCAACCGCCCGGCGTCATGACTTGGTGGTTGGGCGTGCAAGCGAACTGTGCTCGCCCGTTGCCGCTCGGCTTGGCGACAGTGAACGTCAAGAACGTGTCCGTTCGACCGTTGTCGAACCAGTTCGTGATGCGCTTCGGAACAACAGCACCGCGTTCTGGGTCGTATGACAACACTTCGACGTCCCGACGCTGGTTGACGAGCTTGCCGATCTTCTCTTGCGTGCCGTCGGCAAGGGTCACTCGCGTGCCATAGGACATGCATCCGAACATCACACCGATTTTCTCGCGCAGCTGGTTGATGAAGATGCAGATGGTGTTCGACTTGTTGAGGTTGGCGGTGAGCTTGCGCAGCGCCTGGGACATGAGGCGAGCCTGCAATCCCATGTGCGAGTCGCCCATCTCGCCTTCGATCTCGGCCCGGGGCGTGAGGGCCGCCACCGAGTCGATGACCACGACGTCGAGCGCGCCCGAGCGAATGAGCGTGTCGGCGATCTCGAGCGCCTGTTCGCCGGTATCGGGCTGGGAGATCAGCAGCTCGTCGATGTCGACACCGATGGCCTTGGCGTAGACCGGATCCATCGCGTGCTCGGCGTCGATGTAGGCGCAGATGCCCCCGTTGCGCTGCGCTTCGGCCACCACGTGCATCGCCAACGTGGATTTTCCTGACGATTCCGGACCGAAGATCTCCACGACCCGGCCGCGGGGCAAACCCCCCACACCCAGCGCGATGTCGAGGGCGAGCGCACCCGTGGAGATCGTCTCGATGGACATCTCCCCCTTGTCGCTCATCTTCATGACCGCACCCTTACCGTGCTGCTTCTCGATCTGGGCCATTGCCATTTCGAGGGCCTTGTCTCGCTCCACCGGGCGTCCTTTCGTTGCCTCGCCTTTCAGGCGGTGTTCCGTTGGTGAGGAGCTGCGGCCGGTGCGAGGCAGCGGGTTCGCAGCGAGGTCCTGATCTTGCTCAGGGGGTGTGACAGTGAAGGGGGTCTCGTTGGGAATGACAGGAATGTAACTCTCGAACGGACGTTCGGCAAGGATGCTCTTCGGCGCCCGCAGTCAGGGTTCCGTCAGCTCGTGATACCTGTCACAAGCGGTTACTTTTTCAAGCAAGTTGGGCAACACTTGCAGCATGTCGGACAAGACCAACCCCACAGACCCCGCCGACCAAGCCCGCGCCGAGGCGCTCAACTGGCTCGCCGGACAGTTTCAATGGGAGTCGTTGCTCGCTGATCTCCATGATCTCGCCGAGCGAGAAGCCGCCCCTGTCGTAGCGCTCGGGCAGAAGCCCGGGCCCAAACGAGCTGAAGACGCCGCGTAGCCTCACTCGCTCAGCGGAAACCGCTCCAGAGTCTCGTAGCGGGCTCCCCCTCGGCCGAGATGGCTGCGGATCAGTTCGACCTCCCGGACAGTCCACGAACGTTCGAGGCAGAGCGAGGCCGTGTCGACGATGCCGCCCTTCGTGCGTCCGATCGTGAGGTGCCCACGGAAGCGACGGGTGGGCGGCGGTTCTCCGACCGCTGCAGTGGCCTGGACGACCGCGGTGGCAACGTCACCGAGGCCGGCCACCGGCAGGTAGACGACTTGATGCCCGAGCACGCCGGGTCGTGGCCCCATCGTGACCTCGAGTGGCGTGAATCCGTGCGCCACTCTTGAGAGGACCGGGCTGATCGGTGAGGGGTCATCGACGTTGCCGAAGAATCGCAGCGTCACGTGCCATTGATCCCGCGTCGTCCACCGCGTTGGCGTCCCTTCAGGGCGAGGCAGCGCGGCCAAGGCATCGATCACGTCCTCGGGCGGGCGAACCGCGACGAAGAGTCGCATCGGCCTACGGCGAACGTTCGAGCAAACGTTGCCGCAACAAGTTGAGCGCCGAGATCGCCGTGAACTCTCGAATGCGTCGTCGATCGCCCGGCAATCGCAGTTGCATCGACTCGACCGTGTCGTCGATCGCCAATCCGATGAAGACGGTGCCGACGGGTTGGCCGTCCTGTTCTGCTGGTCCGGCCACACCGGTGACCGACAAGCCGACGTCGGACCCGAGCCGCTTTCGAGCGCCGGCGGCCATGGCCTCGGCCGCCTCGGCACTCACCACCGGACCTTCGGGCACATCGAGCAGATCGAACTTCACTTCCGAGGCGTAGCTGACGATCGAGCCGCGAAAGAATCCACTGGCGCCGACAACATCGGTGAGCCGCGAGCTCATCAGTCCACCGCTGATCGATTCCGCGAGGCCCAGCGTCAAGCCGTGCGCGTCGAGCAACACGCCGACCGCGTGTTCCATCGACTCGTCGTCCACACCGAAGACCAGATCGCCGAGCAGGGCGCGCAACTCCGCCTCTTCGGCGGCGAGGATCTCGTGCGCGGTGACTTCGTCGGCCGCCTTCGCGGTGATGCGCACCTTCAACCCTTCGATGCCACTGGCAAGGAACGCGAGCGTCGGATTGCCGACGCGATCGAGATACGCGATGCGACCGGCGAGCCGCTCGGCAAGGCCCGATTCGCTCTCACCCCATGTCCGCAGTGTGCGGCTCACGATCGCGGCGGTCTCGCCCGATCGCGCCCGGAGGTCGGGCAACACGGCCTTCGCCACGATCTCCCGCATCTCGTGGGGAACGCCCGGCACCGCGTAGATGACCTTGTCGCCTACCGGGGCGATGAGCCCGGGCGCGGTACCTGGTTGCGGATCGCGTATCGCGGTCGCACCAACCGGCACCTCCGCTTGACGCAGGTTGTTCGTCGCCATGCGCCGGCCTCGCGATGCGAACATCGCTTCGATGCGGGCCGCGATCTCGTCGTCGAGCTCGAGCGGGACGCCCATCACCTCGGCGATCGCGTCACGGGTGATGTCGTCGTGGGTCGGTCCGAGACCGCCGCAGACGATCACCGCATCGCTGCGCTCGAGGGCGATCCGGATCGACGACACGATGCGGCCGTGGTTGTCGCCCACCTTCGTCTGGAAGTGCGAGTCGATGCCAGACAGCGCCAGCTGCTCGCCGATCCACGAAGAATTGGTGTCCACGATCTGGCCGAGCAACAGCTCTGTTCCGACAGCGACCACCTCGCAGCGCACGGTGCAGCAAGCTACCTGCATGGCCTACGAGACCACCGCGGCCTTCCACGAGTTGCTCGATCTCATCGGGAAGGTCGACAGCACCTTCCTGGAGGGCGATCGAGCCGTGCCCGACGAGATCTCCGTCGTCGAGGGCTACCAATGGCTGACGCAGATCCTCGCCGTCGCCCTCGAGTGCTACCTGTGGGCCGACGGCGATCGCCCGACGATCGTGGAGATCACCTCGCCGACGCTGAAGTGGGGCGGCGACAACGCCGATGCCGTCTACTGGTTCGCGCCGATCGATCCGAAGCGCCGCTACCGGTTGACCGGCAAGCGGGGCGACAGCGCGTATCTCTCGCTCACCGTCTATGGCGGCCCGGACGACGGTCGCTGGTCAGACCGCATCGTCTCGACGATCAACGATCGCACGATCGACTTCGCGCCTGACGGCACCTTCATCGTCGAGCTCGGGCCGATGGACAACGACGCGAACGCGCTGGTCGTGCGCGACTACCTCGTCGATCCGCTACGGGATTCGAGAACGAGCGTTGCGATCGAATGCCTCGATGACGCTCCCCCACCGCGTCGCACCGACGCTGAAGTCGCCCAGCGCTTCCGACGGGCCACCAACTTCTTGCGCGACCTGCTCGCCATCTTCCCACTGGGGCGCGACCCTGAGCCGAACACCGTGCAGGAGCCGTATGCCCAACCGGCGATCACCTACGGATGGGCGGCCGGCGATGCCGCGTACGCCCTGGGCTCGTACGCACTCGCGGACGACGAGGCGCTCGTTGTCGAAGGCACGTCTCCGAAGTGCGCGTTCTGGAACCTGTGCCTGTGGAACCAACTCCTGCAGACGTATGACTACCGCTACGAGCGGGTCACGATCAACGGCGGTCAGTGTGAGTACGAGCCGGAGGGTTCATGGCGCATCGTTGTCGCGCACGTGGATCCCGGCGTGCCGAATTGGTTGTCCACCGCGGGGCATCGCGAAGGCCGACTGTGGTTCCGCTGGTTCCTCGCAGAGTCGCTACCCGATCGTCCGACCACCCGCGTCGTGAAGCTCGCCGACCTCTGATCCCCCTTCCAACTTGGGGTGGTAAGCGTTGCTATAGGCCCGCTAGTCACCCCAAGTTCGGCGGGGGTCAGAGCTCGAGGGGGAGGTCGAAGAGGTCGGTGTAGAAGCGAAACGCCTCGCGGCGTTCGACCGGGTCGATGCCGAAGCGAGCCAAGTCGTACTTGATGGTGCCGTGCTTGCCACGGGGATGCTCGTCGAGGAAGCGTCCGATGCTGCGCTGCGCGACATGGTCGAACTCGAGGCCGGCCGCCTTCTCGATGCGTTCGATCGTGGCCATCTGGTCGGCCATGAACTCGTGGAACGCCACATCGAGCACCCGGCCGTCAGGCACACGCGCACGGTCCTCCACCGACGCTCGCAGCATCTCCTCGATGCGTCCACTCCAGTGCGCGCCGATGGTGTGAAGGTCGACGCCGGAGTGCTGCATCCGGCGCAAGTACGCCTCCATCGTCACGAGTGACGCGGTGACCGCGACCGGGTCGCGATGCGTCTGCACGACCACTGCATCCGGGAACACGTCGAGCAACACGGGTAACTGCTCGAGGTGCTGCGGCGACTTGAGCACCCACCTCCGCCCGCCACGGAGCCATTGCATCGCTTGCAGCATTGTCCGCAACAACTGGTACGACGTCGTCTGATCGTGACTGCGATACCAGTCGACGTAGCTCGGCACGTTGTATCCGGCTTCGAAGAACATCGTCTCGAACTCGACGGCAAGCAGCTGGATCTCCTCGTGCGGGAGCTCCGCTGACATCTCGTGCATCGCCGGCATCAGCGGCAGGCCGTAGTGGACGAGGCGCAGGCCCTGCGCGCAGCGGGCGATTCGCGGGTCGGGTTTTCCCTCAGGGCGAGGAGACGCGTGCGGATCCGGGATCGGGTCGAGGCTCTCCCAATACGGCATCGACCGCAGACGCTCGTCGTAACTCATCGCAGTGTGAAGGTGTGTCGTTCCCGTACGCGGCAATCCGATGATGAAGACCGGAGCTTCGATCGGCTCTTCGGTGATCTCCGGATGCAGACGAAGGAGCTCGGCCAGCCGCAACCTCGTGACGAGCAGCTGCACGATCATCTGGCGGGCCATGATGCGCCCGAGGGGCGACAAACCGGCCTCCCGACCGAGCGAGTTGGTCAACGCCGCGAGGCCATCGCGGAAGGTATCGGCGCCGAAGTCGTACAGCCCGGCTCGCTTGCGGGCCGCGGCGAAGAGCGACTCCTCGTCGAGCCGGATCCGGTCGGCAAACGGAGCGAGCGCGGCGTTTCCCGCGCGCAGCGGGAAACGCAGACGGGGCTGCGCAAGGTCTTCGATCTCTATCGCACTCGCCAT
>JBEEGD010000444.1:0-6766 GCA_041166685.1 Acidimicrobiaceae bacterium
CGCGGACGCCGCTTCGACGAATGCATTGACATCATCCGCGGATTGACCACCGGTGACTACTTCGCGTTCGACGGCGAGCACTACCGCTTTCCTGCGATCAAGCTGAACCCCACGCCAGCCGCGCCCATCCCGATCCTCATCGGAGGTCACGGCGACGCCAACCTGCGGCGCGCCGCGCGCAACAGCGATGGCTGGATCAGTGCCGGCATGTCCGAGGCGCGGCTCTCGACGACGCTGACACGGTTGCGTGACTTGCGGGACGAACACGGGCGGGCCGATGTGCCGTTCGAGATCCACGCCACCACTGTCGACTCGTTCTCGGCCGACGGCATCAACCGACTGGAGGAGCAGGGTGTCACCCACACGATGGGCGGCTTCAGCGCAGCCAACCCCTACTCCCGCGAACCCGACACCGAGCCGCTGCAAGCGAAGCTCGACGCCCTGCGCGCCTACGCCGACAACGTCATCGCACGGTTCCATTAGGCGAATCGTGTAACCATGGCCGCGGGGGATACGTCTGGAGGGGCATGAGCGAATCAGACCTCCATGCGGCGTCGGAGCGGATCATGGCCGATCCCGACTTCGCCCGTCGGGTGTACGAGGCACCAGAGGGATCGACGGCCATCGAATACAACCTCGACCCAGCGGAATGGCAGGCGGTGCAGCGGGCGCTCGCTGCCGATGTCGAGTCCGCCACGGATGAGGTCAGTGGCTTCGCCGACCCCTTTTCCCTCGACATCTCCTTCGTGAATGTCGGCGCCCTGTCGCCGCGTGACCCGGCCTCGGGCCTCCCGACCGGCAAGCGGAAGCTCGGTGACATCAAGATCGTCAAGACGTCGGACAGTTCAACCGCGACGCTCCTCTAGCCGGCGGGCAGTGTGCTGCGGCCGTCCGTGCCCCACCAGCTGGCGGTGAGCGTGGCGTCGGCAGGACGCGGGACGAGTTCCTCGTAGACGCGCTTGTAGCCGGTGTGACGGATGCGCCACTCGCCCTCGATCTTCACGTACTCGTCGGCGTAGTACGCCGCTCCTCGCACCATGAGGTTGAGATCGGTGAGCAGCACCGTGTCCTCGAGCGCCCACAGGCCGGAGGCGGTGTCGGGTCCGGTCAGCTCGATCTCGGGATGGTGGACCTTGTGGCTCGTGAGCATCGAGGTCGAGCCCATCGAGTTGCGCAGAAACTCCAGGATCGCGTCTCGGCCCTCGAAGGCGTAGGAGCCCCCGCCGTAGCTCGCGGTGGCCGCTTCGGTGAAGCACTCCCCGATCTCGTCGAACAGCTTGAGATCGAGGCAGCGGATGTAGCGGTACTTGAGTCGCTGGATGAGCTCGAGCTCGACGAGCTGCTCGGGAGTCATCGGTGCCCCATTGGCGGTGTTCGAAAGTTCCAAACAGTCACGCGCGCAGCGTACGCGTACTGTCCTGGCCATGGAGAAGGTGTTGTATGTGCTGTGGCGGGCGGAAGGCGATTCCGTCGAGGACTTCGCCGATCACATCCGGGGTGACGTGGCCAGCGCACTGCTCGACCTCGGCGTCCGAGGCCTGCAGGTGAACGTCGGAGACGAGCCTGTCGCGTCGGCGGCTGTCCGCATGATCGAGCTCGATCCTCAGATGGAGGCCGTCGTGAGCGTGTGGCTCGACACGGCGATGGACTCCGTTCGCCAGCCGATCGAGGCCGTGCTCGCCGGCGCGGCATCCAAGCTCGCGGGCTACCTCGTCACCGAGTCGACGCCGTTGCGGAACACGTCCCGGGTGGCCGCGACCCGCGAGCGGACCGATGGGTTCGCGAACATGGCGTTCCTGCGGCGCCCGCCACGACTCACTCGAGAGCAATGGCTCGACGCATGGCAGAACGGGCACTCGCAACTCGCCATCGATACACAGAGCACGTTCGGCTACACCCAGAACGTCGTCGTCCGAGCCTTGACGAACGATGCTCCCCCATTCGACGGCATCGTCGAGGAGCTGTTTCCTTTTGAGGCGATGACCGATCTTCACGCGTTCTTCGACGCGGTCGGCGACGACGAGAAGCTCAACATCAACATGACCGCGATGGGCGAGAGCACCGCCCGCTTCGGCGCCAGCGAGTCGATCGACGTCGTGCCTACGAGTCAGTACGTGATGGCGTCGCCGTTTGCGTGACGGCACAGTCGTCGTCCGGACACGGTTCGGGCTCCTCACCCAGCTTCGCCAAGACGGCGTCGGCGATGTCGGCGAGCGCATCCAACTGCTCGGGCGTGATCGAATCGATGAACAAGCGCCGCACGTGTTCGACATGACGGGGCGCGGCTGCCTCGATCGCCTTCCGTCCGGCGGCGGTCAGCACCACGAACGCGCCGCGGCTGTCGGTCGGACACGACTCGCGGCGCACCAGACCACGGTCGACCATGCGAGTGATGTGATGCGAGAGACGGCTCTTCTCCCATTGCGTCGCGCTGCCGAGCTCAAACGCTCGCAGCCGCCCATCGGGAGCCTCGGAGAGGTTCACCAGCACCTCGTAGTCGGCGCCGGACAGCCCGGTCTCGCGCTGGAGCTCACGGGCGGTGCGTCCCAACAGCTGGCGCTGCATGACCAGCAAGGCGCGCCAGGCCCGCTGTTCTCGCTCGTTGAGCCATGGCGCCGGAGGCATGTGCTGATTCTAGGGAATAGTTGACGCATCAACCCTGTTCAACCGACAGAAGTTGACGTATCAACCATTCAGGAGGACCCACAAATGAGCGTTTCGACCAGCAAGACCGAGATCCCGGGCTACACCGCCGGCACCTGGACCATCGACCCCGTTCACTCTGAAGTCGGCTTCACGGTGCGGCACATGATGGTGAGCAAGGTCCGCGGCAAGTTCAACACCTTCGGCGGCGACATCGTCACGGCGGAGAATCCCTTGGACTCGAGTGTGACAGCCGAAATCGACCTCGGCTCGATCGACACCGGCAACCCGGACCGCGACAACCACATCCGCTCCGCAGACTTCTTCAACGTCGATGCCCACAAGGTCATGACCTACCGGTCCACCGGCATTCGGGTCGACGGCAGCGACTACGTCCTCGACGGCGAGCTCACGCTCAAGGGCGTGACCAAGCCGGTCTCGCTGCGACTCGAGCTCGGTGGCTTCGGCCAGGATCCGTACGGTGGGACCCGAACCGGGTTCACGGCCATCGGTGAGATCAAGCGCAGCGACTTCGGCGTCGACTTCAACGCCGTACTCGAGACCGGCGGTGTCGTCGTCGGCGACAAGGTGAACCTTCTCCTCGAGATCGAAGCCGTCCTCAACGCCTAACTGACATTCTCGAGGCAATAGGGGCCGGGTACCGGCCCCCATTGCCTCGAGTTTTCTATTGGGTGGCCATCCCGGTGCGTTGCTCGCCTTCGGGATCGCGGTAGGGACGCCCCTCGGCTTCGATGACGACACGCGTGAGCGCGTCGGCCGTGATCGCGAACCGTCCGTCGTAGGACGGGGTGACGGCGGAGCCCCGCTGGTATCCGACCGTGAACCCCACCATGCCGAACGTCACCATGACGGTGCGCGGCACATGACCTTGACCCACCGGGAGATCGTCGTAGTAGAGGTCGACATCGCCGGCGAACTGGGCCGTCGGAGTGAACGCAACGCGAGCGACCACCGGCCCTGGGGGTAGTTGCACCTCAGCGGACACCGTGGTGATGGTGGCGCCGAGGTGGTTGTACGCGTAGTGCAGCCGACCGTCGGAGATGTAGAGCGACCACCCGCCGGCCGCGCCGCCTTGGCAGGCGATCACGCCTTCGATGGCGTCCTCGGGGACGGCCAACTCGGCGAACAACCGCCAGGCGCGGTTGCGCAGGTTCGGCGCAACGGACTCAGGCAGCGCGCCAATACCCGCTCGATACTCGTAGCGCTCTTTGCGGTATCGACGGTCACCGCCGCGACCGGGCCGATTGGTCAAGGGCAACACCTGGTAGCGCTCGGCCTCGCTCCACCACAGTTCAACGAGCTCCTTGAGCTTGCCCGGCTGTTCGCCGGCCAGGTCCACGGTCTCGGAGAAGTCCTCGGCGATGTGGTACAGCTCCCACTCGTCGTCGTCGAACGGCCGGTTGGGATCGCTGCCGTCGTACGCGATGCCCGGCAACGGGTGGAAGACGACTGCCTTCCACCCATCGTGATAGAGCGCGCGGCTGCCGAGCATCTCGTAGTACTGCGTCACGTGGTGCGTTGGCGCGTCGCCGTCGTCGAAGGAATGAGAGAAGCTCACACCTTCGATCGGTCGTTGCGTGACTCCATGAATCTGATCGGGGGCGTCGACGTCGATCAGCTCGAGGATCGTGGGGAGCACGTCGATCGCGTGCACGTATTGGTGGCGCGTCTCGCCCTTCGCGGACACGCGTTTCGGCCAGTGCACGATGAGCGGGTCGCACACCCCGCCTTCGTGGGTCTCGCGTTTCCATCGCTTGAGCGGCGTGTTGCCCGCCCACGCCCAGCCCCAGGGGTAGTGGTTGTGGGCGCCCGGTCCGCCGAGCTCGTCGATGCGGGCCAGGTTCTCCTCGAGGCTTTCGGGCTCGAAGTTGAAGAAGTACATCTCGTTGAACGAACCCCGAGGTCCGCCCTCCGCGGACGCACCGTTGTCGCTCATCACGAGTACCAGGGTGTCGTCGGTCTCGCCCAACGAGTCGATGAGCGACAGGACCCGGTTGACCTGCGCGTCGGTGTGGGTGAGAAAGCCGGCGTAGACCTCCATCATCCGGGAGTAGAGCCGCTGCTCGTCGGACGAGAGCGAGTCCCACGGAGCGACCCACCGCGGCCGCTCGGACAACTTCGTTCCGGGCGGCAACAAACCCGATGCGAGCTGCCGCGCGTACACGTCGTCGCGCCAGGCGTCCCAACCCATGTCGAACTGCCCGCGGTAGGCATCGATCGACTCGCGCGGCGCGTGGTGTGGCGCGTGGCAGGCACCCGGCGCGAACCACAGCAGGAACGGACGCTCGGCCGAGGTGGCGCGCAGGTCGCTGATGTAAGCGATCGCCTGATCCGCGAGGTCTTCCGTGAGGTGGTATCCCTCGTCGGGCGTGCGCGGCGGATCGATCTGGTGGTTGTCGTGCACGAGGTCGGGGTGGTACTGGTCGGTCTCACCGCCGAGGAAGCCGTAGAACCGGTCGAACCCACGACCGAGCGGCCACTTGTCCCGGGGACTTCCCATCGTCATCTCACCCGCGGGGGCGAGATGCCACTTCCCGACGGCGAACGTCGCATAACCCGCGCCGCGCAGGATCTCGGACAGAAAGCCGCTGTCCTTTGGTACATGGGCGTCGTAGCCGGGGAAGCCGGATGCGAACTCCACGATCCGGCCCATGCCGTTGGTGTGGTGGTTCCTGCCGGTGAGGAGGGCGGCGCGGGTCGGCGAGCACAGGGCCGTGGTGTGAAAGTTCGAGAACCGCAGCCCGTTCGCTGCAAGTCGGTCGAACGTCGGTGTGGCGATGTCCGAGCCGTAGCAACCGAACTGCGCGTACCCCACGTCATCAAGCAGGACGACAACGATGTTCGGCGAGCCCTTGGGCGCGGACGGCAGCGGTGGCCACCACGAGGTCGACTCCTCGAGCGTGCGGCCGATGACACCTTCGTATGGCTGATCGAACGGCACGCGAGATCAGCCTCAGGCCGCGCGTGCGACGCGCCGCCCGGCGCGCTGAGCGAGCACGCGCTTCGCCCGGCGGCGACGCCCGTACTGCGCCACGGTGATCGCCATCATGACGCCAGCGAGCAGGCCGACCATGGCGCATGCCACGACCGATACCGCCGTGATCTCAACGGATGCGAACACCCAAGCCAACAGCGACACGGCCACTCCGAAGACGGCCCCGATGAAGGCCATACCGAGGACAGCCGACACCTTGCGCTTGCCGCTCTTGCGAAGGGGTCGCAGGAAACTCTCCGCGGTCGCGAACACGAACAGCAGCAGAAGGATGCTCACGGCACCAGGAACGGTGGCGATACCCGAGCCATCGCGCGCCGCGGCAAAGTCGTGGTGCGCGATGGTCTTGCCGTCGGCGTTGAGCATCACCAGCGACGCGCCGAATCCACCCGCGATGAGATAACGAACCGACGATACGGCGAGGTTTGCGACCGGGGTGTTGTTGAAGGAAACGAGCGGCTCCGTCGCGCTACTCGGCAACGCGACACCGGCAACCGAAAACTCGAGCCGGACCTTGGCGACATCGGGGGGCGGCTGCGGCAACACGACTTGCACGGGCTTCGAGAAGTCGATCTTGACCGTTGCTCCACTCGCCGGATCCACGCCGGCCACCGTCGCCTGTCCAGGCAGCAAGACCTTGGTGCGGTCGACGCCGCCGATGCCGCTGAGCGCGAGCACGATCAGGAGGACCACCATCGCGACGGTCATGACCGTCTGGATCACGGGTCGAGCCGGCGGTTCGAGCACGTCGCTGACGGCCACGAGCTCGTCGAGCGCGATGTCGGCGGGCCGGGCACCGGCCACATGGTCGTTGGCCGCGGGCCGGATGACGTTGGCGGTTGCCGGCGCCGGCGCACTCGCCACCATGGGAGTGACGTGAGGGGCCGGCACTTCGGTGGGGGGCGCCGGCACTTGGGTGGGTGACGCTGGCACCGGAGTCGGCGGGGCAGTCGGTGGCGCCTCTGCTGGCGCGGGCGCGGCGCCGGCGACCTGGATCGTCGACCGCGGATCACTCGCCGGAACCGGTTGCGTTGTTGGTGCAGGGACGTAGGTCGGGCGTTCGGCACTGGCGAGGATCGCTCCGGACATTCGCATCGGAATGTTCGTGCG
>JBEEGD010000445.1:0-2887 GCA_041166685.1 Acidimicrobiaceae bacterium
GTGACTGCATATCCCGCCGGCCACCCCGATGCCGAGCGGTCCGACGACGAGCTGCTCGTCCAGGCCCGGAGCGGCGTCATGGACGAGCAGCTCGGCCACCGACCCGGGCCCGTTGCGCTTCGCTTCCCCATCGCCAGTTGGCCCACTGCGTACTTGGCCGCGATCGGCATCGTCGTGCGCCTCATCGTTCGCCACAACACCGGGCGTGCCGGGATCGCGCACACCTCGCTGTTCCAGGGCCTCATGGCAGAGCTCGCGATCGTCTGGCATCGCGCTGAACGACCCTCTGAGCTGATGCGGATGAAGATCCCCCTCCCGCGCGATCGGGCCTTTCCCGCCATCACGCTCTTTGAGTGCGCGGACGGGATCTGGATCCAGACCCTCGGCGGGTTCATGGAGAACCCTCTGGTCATCGAGACCATTGCGATGCTGGGTGAGGAGTACATCGTCGTCCCCTTCGGTGTGCTCCCCACGCCAGAGCAGCGAGAAGTCTGGGTGCGGATGTTCCTGTCGCGTCCCAGCAAGGAGTGGATCACCGCCTTCAACGAAGGTGACGTCCCTGCCGAACTGGTCTGCGATCTCGGCGACATCCTGCTCGTACCCGATTGCAGGTTGAACGGTTACGCCCTTGAGGTCAATGACCCTGTCTGGGGCCATGTCATCCAGGCGGCGACGCCCTTCCACCTCACACCAGAACCGAAGGTGTCAGGGCCTGCGCCCAGCCTGACCGGACCATCCGCGTCAACATGGACCGGCCCTCGAGCTGCGACCCCGGGCAGTGAAGCCTATCCGGACCTGCCGCTTGCAGGCCTCAAGGTCCTGGACGCCGGAATGTTCCTGGCCGGCCCCTTCGCGCCGATGCTGCTGGCTGACCTGGGAGCCGACGTCATCAAGCTCGAGCCGCCGACTGGTGATCGGATGAGAGGGTCCGAGCTGATGTTCGTCGCGTGCCAGCGCGGCAAGCGATCGGTTGCTCTCGACTTACGCCACCCTGAAGCTCGAACGGCTTTCGAGGCCCTCGTGCGGTGGGCCGATGTCGTGCATCACAACCTGCGGATGCCAGCAGCGAGAGCTCTCGGCCTTGACGAGGACAGCGTCCGGGCAATCAACCCCAAGATCATCTACAGCCACGTGAGCTCCTACGGGAGTTTGGGGGCCCGAGCGGACTGGCCTGGCTATGACCCTGTTGCCCAAGCCGCCTCAGGTTTCATGGTCGAAGGAGCGGGGGCGGGGAACCCCCCGATGTGGACCCGCTTCGGGATGATGGACCACCAGGCGGCCCTGTCGTCGCTGCTGCCTACGTTGCTCGCGCTGTATCACTTTCAGTGCACGGGTACCCCCGGGCGGGTTGATGCGTCCTTGCTTGGTGCAGCCGTCATGGTGAACAGCGAAACCATGGTGCTGCCGGACGGAACTTTCGCGGAGGTACCGCATCTTGACAGCGACCAGCGGCTCCTCCGCCCGGGTCACGGCATCTACCAGGTGGCGGATGGGTGGATAGCCGTGGCCGCGAGGGGACACGAAGCCGTTAACGCCATGCTGTCCTGCCTCAGCGCAGCAGACCACGACGCTTTCGAGACCGAGCTCCGTTGCCGGGAGCGAGACGCGGTACTCGCTGATCTTGAGCTCGTAGGAGTTCCCTGCGCCCCTGTGAACCTTGATCACGAGCAGTCCTACTTCGACGATCCGCAGCTCCGTCGTCACGGTTACACCGTCGCGTACGAGCACCCTGTCTACGGCCTTCTGGAACAACCAGGCGCTGCGTGGGACTTCGGAGACCTTCGGCTCCAGCTTGACCGACCACCTCCCGTGCTCGGCCAGCACGGCAGGGAGGTGCTGAACCAGCTTGGCGTGAGCGACGATCAGATCGCCCACTTGGTATCGATCACGGCGCTGAAGTGCCCTGACATCGGAGGACGTACGTGATGCCCAAGATCGGTACCCGCTTGTACAGCGCGACGTGCGACGCCGAAGTGATCGTCGTACGCGCGCCGTCTACAGATGTCGAGATCACCTGCGGAGGCGCGCCGATGACTCAGGAGGCGGACCCCAGCAGGGGCGTGGCGAGCGGGTCTGGTGACGGCGCGCCCCTCGGCAAGCGCTTCGAGGATGCCGACACCGGCCTGGAGCTTCTCATCACCAAGGGTGGTGCCGGTCAGCTCGCCCTGGACGGGCGCCTGCTCGTTCAGAAAGAGCCCAAGCGACTGCCTGCCTCCGACTGATGGTGACCGACGAAGAGTTGGTCGCGCTGTTTCCTGGCGCGGGCGTGAGCCATGACTCCGCGACGCACTATCGCGGTCGATTGCAAGAGCAGCTCTTGATCAACTCCTGTCGCGACTGCGGCCACTGGCACCAGCCACCGCGGCCGCTGTGCCCGTCCTGTCAGTCCTGGAATGTCGAGGCCAAGGAGATCGCGGGTACCGGCACGGTGCACCTAGTGACGCGGCTACGGCAGGGTCCGCCGGCGGAAGGCGTCGACTACACCAACGGCTACCTCGTGGTGACGGTCGAGCTCGACGAGCAACCAGGTCTCCGATTCACCAGCACCCTCCTCAATGCTCCGGAGGAGGAGTTGCTCATCGGCCGTCGCGTCCACCTCGACTGGCGCCGGCGGGGACCCGCTCCGCTACCAGTGTTCGTGCTGGACGAGCGGTGAGCTTCAAGGACAGCGTGGCCATCGCCTCCGCCGCGACCACTGGCTTCACGCCCCACAACACCCCGCGGAGCCAGACCTGGTACGCGGCCCGT
Organism: Acidimicrobiaceae bacterium; assembly: GCA_041166685.1. Classification (GTDB taxonomy): domain Bacteria; phylum Actinomycetota; class Acidimicrobiia; order Acidimicrobiales; family JACDCH01; genus DASUCS01. Next base: position 2,749 of record JBEEGD010000445.1, read on the forward strand.
GCATGCCTCGACGCGCTCGACGCCTGCGGCCTGACCGTCACGGACGTCGATGGGCTCTGCGGATCATGGCCGTCGGCGGCAGTCCTGCAATCCGCGCTCGGGATCCCCGAGCTCACCTGGTCGGCAAACCCAGTCATCC
>JBEEGD010000446.1:0-2637 GCA_041166685.1 Acidimicrobiaceae bacterium
CGTAGCCGACGGGGTTGCGAATGAGTCCGGCGAGGAAGACGCCTTCGATCATGTCGAGTTGGCCGACGCCCTTGCCGAAGTACACCTCGGCCGCCGCTTGCAACCCGTATGCGCCGTTACCGAAATAGATCGTGTTCAGGTAGCGCTCGAGAATCTGGTCTTTCGTCCATTCCTTCTCGAGCTGCACCGCGTACGCCGCCTCGAGGATCTTGCGCCGCGTGTCTTGGCTCGACGTGAGGAGCGAATTCTTCACGAGTTGCTGGGTGATGGTTGAGCCGCCTTGGCGAATCTCACCGGCCGACACGTTGGCGAGCATGGCCCGCAGGAGGCTCTTGGCGTTGACCCCTTTGTGCCGGTAGAAACCCTCGTCCTCGACCGCGAGCACCGCGTCGATCACGTCCTTGGGCACCGTGGCGAGAGCGAACGGCTCACGGTTCTCGGCGGCGCTGAAGATGCCGACCTGATTGCCGGCCGCATCGAACACGAGCGAGCGTTGCTTCAACGGTGCGAGGTTGGGAAGGCTGCGCGCCACGCCGTGGAATGACGTGAACAGACTGGCAATGGGCGGGCTCACCGCTACGCCGATCGCGGCCAGCCCGAGGCTGGCGACGACCACGACAAGGGCCAAGCGGACGAGTGCACGCACAGTTCGTCGAGGCTACCCGGACCTTCCCATCCGCTAGGGGGCACCTCTGTGCCTCCTCGGCCAGCAGTTGCCATCGCGGTGCCTGCTCAGGGCCGGATATTGTGCGCCGCCATGACCACCCGTCCCTTCCGTTTCGGTGTGCAAGCGTCGGTCGCGTCGAATCGATCGGAATGGGTTGCGCTCGCGCGTCGCGTCGAGGCGAACGGCTACTCCACGCTCACGATGCCCGATCACTTCTCCGATCAACTGGCGCCGGTGCCGGCGTTGATGTCGGCCGCCGACGCCACCGAGTCGCTGCGCGTCGGAGCACTCGTGTGGGACAACGACTACAAGCACCCTGTCGTGCTCGGGAAGGAACTCGCCACGATCGACGTGCTCTCCGACGGACGGCTCGAGATGGGGCTCGGCGCCGGCTGGATGGCCACCGACTACGAGCAGGCGGGCATCGACTACGACCCTCCCGGTGTGCGGATCGATCGCTTCGTGGAAGCTCTCGAGATCCTGGAGGGTCTGTTCGCTGATGGGCCGTGCCACTTCAGTGGCGAGCACTACACGATCAACGGTCTCGTCGGGCTGCCCAAGCCGGTGCAGCGTCCGAGGCCGCCCATCCTGATCGGCGGTGGCGGCAAGCGCATGCTCGGCATCGCCGCTCGGCACGCCGACATCGTCGGCATCAACGGAACGCTCACGGCCGGCATGGTCGACGCCGCTGCACTCCAGACGATGACGGCCGGTGCCGTCGACCAGAAGGTCGGTTGGGTCAAGGAGGCGGCGGGCAACCGCATGGACGAGATCGAGATGAGCATCCGCTCGTTCTTCGTTCAGGTCACCAAAGACCGGAGCTCAGCGGCTGACGTCCTGTCGCGCGGACTCGGCTTCGAACGCGAAGACGTGCTCGCCACACCGTTCGCCCTCATCGGCACGGCCGGGCAGATCGTCGACGACCTGCTCGAGCGGCGCGATCGTTGGGGCTTCTCCTACGTTCTCGTCGGTGCCGCCGACGTCGACGACTTCGCGCCGATCGTCGCCGAGCTCGCCGGTAAGTGAGCCCCTGCTGTCAGCGGCCGCGGCGACCGGCTACACGCGGCGAACGGTTGCGAGGCCGCTGACCGCTGCCGTTATTGCTGCGACGCGTGCGTTCGATCGCCGGACGGGACGAGGGCGCGACGACACCGACCGAGGTCAACAACGCCTCACCGGCGCGGCGGTCTTCGTCGAGCACGATCGACACGACGATGCCGGCCGAACCGGCCCGACCGGTGCGTCCCGAGCGGTGGACGAAGTCCTTGGCGTCAGCGGGCAGATCGAAGTGGAGCACGGTCTCGACGTCATCGACGTGGATACCGCGAGCCGCGACATCGGTGGCGACGAGAACCTTGACGCGTCCGGCGCGGAAGTCCTTGAGGGCCCGATCGCGCTGTACTTGTGAGCGCGAGCCGTGAATGGTTGCCGTCGACACACCCGCGCGGGCGAGCTGGTCGGCAAGTCGATCAGCGCCATGACGGGTGCGGACGAAGACCATGCTCGAGCCCGAATGCTTGAGCAACTCGACCACTCGGCCGACCCGATCGTCGCGAGACACGTGATGAACGCGGTGCTCGATCGGTCCGGCGGCGACCTCAGGAGCGGTGTGGCGCACCGGGTCGTGCTGGTACTCGCGAATCAACACGTCGACCTGACCGTCGAGTGTGGCCGAGAACAACATCGTCTGGCGTTTGGCGTTCGTGCGATCGAGCAGGCGGCGCACCTCGGGAAGGAAACCCATGTCGGCCATGCGATCGGCTTCGTCGACCACGACCATTTCGACATCTCCGAGATCGATCTCACCACGTTGCACGAGATCGGCGAGCCGGCCGGGACAGGCGACGGCGATGTCTACGCCTCGGCGTAGCGCCCGCAACTGCTGATCGAAACCGACGCCACCGTAGAACGAGTGCAACCACAGCCGGCGACGGGTGGCGAGTGGAATCAAGGTCGTGCAGATCTGGGCC
>JBEEGD010000447.1:0-12978 GCA_041166685.1 Acidimicrobiaceae bacterium
ATCGCGGCCGCGTTCGACGACCTCGGGACTCCGGTGGAGGAGGAGGTGCGCATCGGCGAGGGCCTCGACGGGATCGTGGTGGCCCGCGTGCTCGACCTGCGCCCGCACCCCAACGCGGAGCGGATCCAGCTGGTGGACGTGGATCGCGGCGACGGCGAGGCGCTGCAGATCTGCTGCGGCGCGTTCAACATGGCAGTGGGCGATCTGGTCCCTCTCGCGACCATCGGTACGACGATGCCAAACGGGATGGCGATCGCTCGACGGAAGCTGCGCGGAGAGTGGTCGAACGGGATGCTCTGCTCCCCGCCCGAGCTGGGCATGCCCGGCGATGCCGGCGGGATCCTCATCCTCGGCGATGGCCATCAGCCCGGGACGCCGTTGCGAGAGGCGCTCGGCATCGAACGCGACGTGCTGTACGACCTCGAGGTCAACCCGAACCGCCCTGATGCGATGTCGGTCGCGGGGATCGCTCGCGACCTTGCCGCTCACTTCAAGGTTCCATTCACGCTGCCCACACCAGACCTCGGCGGAGTTGAAAAAGGCGACGCAGCTGACGGTCTCGTGTCCGTCGAGAACCTCGCCCCTGAGCTCTGTGGACGGTTCACCGCACGGGTGTTGCTGGGCGTCGCGGTGGGGCCGTCACCTCCTCGCATCGCGAACCGGCTGACGATGCTCGGTATGCGTCCCATCAACAATGTCGTCGATGCGTCGAACTACGTGATGCTCGAGCTCGGTCAGCCATCGCACCCTTATGACCTCGGACTCGTCGATGGTGGCGGGTTGCGCGTGCGTCGAGCTCGCGACGGTGAATCGCTTGTCACTCTCGATGGCGTCGAGCGCCGATTCACAACTGAGGACCTTCTCATCTGCGACGCCAACGACGTGCCCAACGGGATCGGCGGCATCATGGGCGGAGCGTCATCAGAGATCTCGGACTCGACCACCGACGTCCTCGTCGAGATGGCCTGGTTCCAGCCGATGGCGATCGCCAAGACCTCCCGGCGACTCGGCATTCGTAGTGAGGCGTCGGCCCGGTTCGAGAAGGGCACCGATCAGGAGGTCATCGCTCTCGCCCACGACCGCTTCATCGAGCTTCTCGGACCGGCTGTGAGCCGGGTGGCGGTCGGAACCATCGACGTCCGGGGCGAGCTACCGCCGCCGCCAACGGTGCGCGTTCGCACCTCTCGGGTGAACAGCATCCTTGGCACGAGCGTCGATGGCGCGGAGATCCGCACGCTGCTCGAGCCGATCGGATTCCGGACCTCGCCAGTGGGCGAGGACCAGGACGTGACCATTCCGTCGTGGCGGCTCGACTCCGCGACGGAGATCGACGTCATCGAGGAGGTGGCACGGCACTACGGCTACGAGCGCATCGGAGCGGTGGTTCCTCCGGCCGTTCACTTCGGAGGACTCAGTGTTCGCCAGGCCGACCGACGCGCGGTGCGCGACGTGCTCGTCGGGCTCGGCCTCGCGGAAGCGCTGCCGATGCCGTTCCTCGCGCCCGACGACCTGAAACGCGCCGAGCTCCCGTACGACGCGATCACGATCACGAACCCCCTGATCGCCGACGAGTCGGTATTGCGGACGTCGCTGCTGCCGGGTCTCTTGAAGACGATCGCGTACAACGAGTCGCACCGCTCCGCTGATGTGGACCTGTTCGAGCTCGGTCACATCTTTCGCGCGCCTGCACAACCTCAGCCGCTGCCGGACGAACGTGAGCATCTTGCCGTGGCGGTTTCAGGCGCAGAAGCTCCGACCGCGGTCGAGATCTGGCAAGCGTTGAGCGATGCGCTCGACGTGCCGGATCGTGAGCTCGTCGCGACAGAAGCTCCGGGCCTCCATCCAACCCGCACGGCGTCGGTCATCGTCGCGGGCGAGGAGATCGGGTGGATCGGTGAAGTGCACCCGCGCGTGCTCGAGGCGTTCGATGTCGCGGGACGGGTCGCGTGGCTCGAGATCGACCTCGGTCGTCTGCTCGATCTACCTCATGGCGCGCATGAATATCGCCGCGTGAGCCGGTTCCCCTCGAGCGACATCGACCTCGCATTCGAGGCGCCCAACAGCATCCCGGCCTCATCGGTCGAGCGGGCGCTGCGTGAGGGCGCGGGGCCGCTGCTGGCGCGACTCGAGTTGTTCGACGTGTACCGCGGCACCGGCGTAGCTGCGGACGCCCGCAGCCTGGCGTACCGGCTTCGTCTTCAAGCGTCCGATCACACCCTGACCGATGCGGAGATCGCGGAGGTTCGGGAGCGCTGCATCCGGACAACGACCACCGCGACCGGCGCAAGCCTGCGAAGCTGAAGAGAGTGGCGCGCACGGCCAAGACCGCGAGCAGGACCGCGAACCCACTGCCCGAAGGGACCCTCGAGGTCGGCGTCGGCCTGGTCCTCGCGGGCCTCACCGCGTACGGCTTCACCGTCGTGGCCGCCCGAGCGTTGGGCAAGACCGACTATGCGCCGCTTTCGGTGCTCTGGGCCATGGTGTTCCTTGCCGGTCCTGGGTTCTTCCTCCCGCTGGAACAGGAGGTGAGCCGCGCCCTCGCAGCGAGGCGAGCCCTCGGTACCGGAACCGGTCCCGTCGTGCGGCGCGCGGCCCTGTCTGGCGCGGTGATCTGCGCCGTGCTGGTGGCCGCCACCCTCGCGGTGAGCCCGTTGCTGGTGAACAAGCTCTTCGACCACGACTGGCTCCTCATGGCCGGATTGTTGCTCGGAATGGTCGGCTACTACGTCGAGCTCTTGGCCCGAGGCACCTACTCCGGACTGGGCCGGTTCCGGCCGTATGCCATCGTGATCGGCAGCGAAGGTCTCGTCCGATTCCTCGTGTGCGCGGGGTTGGCAATCGCGGGCGTGACCTATGCCGGTTGGTACGGGTTGGCGTTGGGGATCGCCCCGCTGGTTGCCGTCGCGCTGTCGCTCCGCGGCGAGCGAGAGCTCGTCTCCGAAGGTCCTGACGCGCCGTGGTCCGAGATATCAAGCGCGCTCGGTGCGCTGCTCGCCGGTTCGGTGCTGGCGATGGCTCTCGTCAACGGCGGGCCCATCGCCATGAAGATCCTCGCGGCGAAGGGCGAGGACGAGAAGGTTGCGGCCTTCTTCACCGCGGTGATCATCGCCCGAATCCCGTTGTTCCTTTTTCAGGCCGTCCAGGCGGCGTTGCTGCCGAAGCTGTCGGCGCTTGCGAGCGCTGGGCGTTTCGACGAGTTCAAGGTTGGGTTCCGTCGCCTGGTGACGGTCATCGGCGGCGCGGGAGTCATCGCCGTGATTGCTGCGACCTTCATCGGTCCCGACGCCATCAAGATCCTCTACGGCAACGAGTACGCCTTGAGTCACCGCACCGTCGGTCTGCTCGCGGCAGGGAGTGTGCTGTTCATGCTCGCTCAGGCAATGGCGCAGGCGGTCATCGCCCTCGGCGGTCACACACGGATGGCGTTGTGTTGGGCGGTGAGTGTGATGACGTTCCTGGTCACCACGGCCGCGGGCAACGACTTGTACCTGCGCGTGGAGGTCGGGCTGCTGGCCGGCTCGGGGATCGCTTGTCTCGGTATGGCCGCGCTGGTCGCACAACTCGTGCGCGGCGGCGCATCCGTGCACACCGGCGATCTCATCGAGGCCATCCACGACCTGTCCGTGGAGCCGTAGATGCTCGATACCCTCGGCAGGTGCTGCATCACTTGACCTTGTGGGTGCCGGATCTCGAGCGGGCCGAGGAGTCGTGGAATTGGCTGCTCGGCGAACTCGGCTACGAGCGCGACACGACGGTCGATCGGGTGGTGGTGCTTCGTCATCCGGTCGGCATCGCAGTTGTGCTCGAACAGTCACCGGACATGGTGCCCGGAATGCTCTACAGCCGCATGCGCCCCGGACTCAATCACCTGGCGTTCACGGTTCAGCCCGTCCCGATGCTCGCGGAGATCACCACGCAAGCACCCTCACACGGATGGTCGAGGCTGCAAGGCGATCGTCACCCGGTTGCCGGAGGTGCTGACGTCGCGTACCTCGAAGACCGAGACGGCTTCGAAGTCGAACTCGTCGCGCCGGCGTGACGGCGCGTCAACCCCTGCGAACCCGGCCTCGCAACGTGGCAAAGGCGAGCGTCATGCTCACCAGACCGACCGCCGCGATCGCGACGACGGCTTTGCCGAGCTCCGCGGCATCCCATCCCGAGGTGATGAGCGAACGCAGACCCGCGAGAAGGTAGGTGACCGGGTTCACGGTGGCGATGCTCGACAGCCACCCGGTCAACGCTTCCTTGGGCAGGAAGGACGTCGTGAGAAACGCGAACGGAAAGAAGAGGATGAAGCTGGCGTTGACCGCCGCAGGGTTGCCGGTCTTGAGCGCGATGGCATACGGGAAGCCCGTGAACACGAGTCCCCACGACGCGGCGAGCAGGGTGAAGACGATGACGCCGAGCAGTCCGGTCTGGAAGCGAACGCCGACGGCGAAGCCGAGCATCAGGACGGGAATGGTGAGCGCGACCACGAGCACGAAGTCGGCGACCATGAGTCCCAGCAGCAGCGCGAGGCGTTTGATCGGAGTCATGAGCAACCGGTCGAAGTAGCCGCCCTGGATGTCGGTGACGAGCGTGGACGCCCGGCTGATGCCCGTCACCGCGAAGACGATCGACACCGGAAGTTGAAAGGCCCGGAAGTCGATGCCCGTGCCGCTCTCGGCGAGTTTCTCGAGCGATCCGATGTTCACGACGAAGAAGAACAACGGCACGACCAGCGCGGGGATGATCGCCTCGGGCTCGCGCGGGATCTGGCGAACCGCTCGACCCGCCACCGACCACAGGTCCGTCGTGAACCCCGCATGTCGAGCCCGAACCTTGATGTGTACGTCGCTCATGAGTCGGTCTTCTGGATGCGATTGCCCGTGAGTTCGAGGAAGACGTCGTCGAGGGTGGGCGTACGCAGCGTCAGCGCCCGTACCTTGATGCCCGCGCCAGCGAGCGCCACCGCGATCGGGCTGACTGCGGCGGCGCCGTCGCGCACGCTGGCCACGACCTCTGTACCGGACGCGTGCGCCGACGCAACGTCGGGAACCGCCTCGACGGCGGCGGCAGCCGCGTCGGGATCTCCATCGACATCCACCACGACGAGGTCGTCACCGATTGCCCGCTTGAGTTCGTCGGGGCTGCCTTCGCCGACCAGCAGCCCGTTGTTGATGATGCCGACGCGATGGGCGAGTTGATCAGCCTCCTCGAGGTACTGCGTCGTGAGGAAGATCGTCATACCCAACTCCTTGTTCAGCCGACGAACCTCCTCCCAGACCTTGGATCTGCTGACAGGATCCAGTCCCGTCGTGGGCTCGTCGAGAAACAGCACATCGGGGTTGTGCACCAGCGCGGCAGCCAAGTCGAGGCGCCGCTTCATGCCACCCGAGTACGTCGAAATGCGATGGTCAAGCGCCGCGCCGATGTCGACCAGGGGGGCCAATTCGCTGACGCGCTCGTCGACCTCGTGACGCCGTAGCCCGTACAGCCGGCCCTGGAGGCGCAACAGCTCGCGTCCGGTCTGTCGATCGTCCAGGGCCGCGTCCTGCAGCGCTACTCCGATGCGGAGCCGCACCCCATCGGGATCGGTCGCAACGTCGCAGCCCGCGACGGTCGCGCGACCGCCAGTCGGGAGGAGCAGCGTGCACAACATGCGCACGGTCGTGGACTTGCCAGCACCGTTGGGTCCCAGGAAGCCGTAGATCTCGCCCGGTTCGACCCGGAGATCGACGCCGGCAACGGCCTGCGTGGCGCCGAACGCGCGCTCGAGGCCCTCGGCCCAGATGGCATGTCCACCGGTCGCGGCAGCGGAGGCGGGCGGCACGAGGCGCGAGACTAGCCCGTGGATTCTGATGCATTGCCTTGCATGATCATGCATCTCTGACTACCATCTCCCGATGATCAGCGTCGGAATCGTGGGCGGCTCAGGCTTCACGGGTGCCGAACTGCTGCGTCTGTGTGCCGGACATCCGGAGCTGAACGTCGAACTCGCGACGGGCGACACACAGGCCGGTACTGCCGTCGGCGATCTCTATCCGAGCTTGGCGGCCGCCTATCCAGATCTGATCTTCAGCGAGTACGCCACCGAAGCGGTGGCAGCGCTCGACCTCGTGTTCTGTGGTCTGCCGCACGGTGCTTCGCAGGCGATCGTCCCGGACCTTCGGACGCGGGTGAAGCACGTCGTCGACCTGGCCGCGGACTTCCGCCTATGCGATCCCGCCCACTATGCGCAGTGGTATGGCGAAGCGCACTCGGCACCGGAGTTGCTTGGCGACTTCGTGTATGGATTACCAGAGCTGTTCCGCGAGCAACTGCGTTCCGCCGCGCTGATCGCCGCGCCCGGCTGCTACCCGACAGCCGCGACCCTCGCACTGTCGCCATTGGTCCGCGCCGGGATTGTCGAGACCACCGGCATCATCGTGGACGCCGCCAGCGGGGTGTCCGGCGCGGGCCGGGGAAAGTACCCGTTCTGCGGCACCGACGAGGACTTCGTCGCGTACGGCCTGCTCGACCACCGGCACACGGCCGAGATCGAACAGAACCTCGACGCCCAAGTGTTGTTCACGCCACATCTCGCACCGATGAACCGCGGGATCCTCGCCACGTGCTACGCGCGGCCGACGGCGAGCACATCGACGGCTGAGGTGATCGACGCACTCCACGATGCCTACGCCGATGAGCCCTTTGTGCTGGTCACCGCGGGCTCACCGTCCACGAAGGCCACGCTCGGTTCGAACACGGCGCATGTCACGGCGCGTGCTGACGATCGCACTGGTTGGGTGGTCGCGCTGTGTGCCATCGACAACCTGGTGAAGGGTGCGAGCGGACAGGCCCTTCAGTGCGCCAACCTCGCGTTGGGACTCGATGAGACCGCCGGGCTTCCGATCGCCGGGCTGTATCCATGACGGTGACAGCACCGAGAGGGTTCGTGGCGGCCGGCGGGCACTGTGGCATCAAAGCATCAGGCGCGCCTGACCTCGCGCTCGTCGCGACGGCGGACCACGCGCCCGCGGCTGCCGCGGGTGTGTTCACGCAGAACCTTGCGTGTGCGGGACCGGTACAAGTGTCGAAGCGTCATCTCGAGACGACAAGCGGTCGTGCAGCTGCGGTGATCCTCAACAGCGGCAACGCCAACTGTGCCACCGGGAACGACGTCGAGATCGCTGACCACATGTGCGCGCTGACTGCGAAAGAGCTTGGTGTGAGCGACGAGGACGTGCTCGTCTGCTCGACGGGTCTCATCGGCATCCCTCTCGACGCCGCCCCTCTGGAGCGCGGGATCCCTGCACTGGCAGCTGAGCTGAGTTCGACCTTCGGCGCAGCCGCGGCGAGAGCGATCATGACGACCGACACCGTTCCGAAGGAGGTGGTCATCACCGGTGACGGCTGGACCATCGGCGGCATGGCCAAGGGCGCGGCAATGCTTGCTCCCAACATGGCCACGATGCTCGCCGTGCTCACGACTGACGCCGCCGTCGAGCCTCTCGAACTGCAGCGAGCACTCACGAGCGCCGTGAGTACGACGTTCAACCGAATCGTGGTCGACGGCTGCACGAGCACCAACGACACGGTGCTCGTGCTCGCCAACGGCAGCGCTGGCGCTCCCGACTCACAAACATTCGAGCGAGCGCTCGAGGAGGCCTGCGGGTCGCTGGCGTTGCAGATGGCCCGTGACGCCGAAGGTCACACGAAGGTCGTCACGATCGTCATCGAGGAAGCCGCCACGGTCGAAGACGCCGAACGGGCTGCGCGCAAGCTCGCTGGCAGCTTGCTCGTGAAGTCCAGCTTCTACGGCTCGGATCCGTACTGGGGCCGGGTGCTGTCGGACCTCGGAACCGCAGGCATCTCGATGGACATCGATGCCGTCACGATCGCGTATGACGGCGTCGTCGTCTCCAAGGGTCGAGCCCCGACCGGAGCGGACGCATCCGGGGTCGCGCAACAAGCGGAGTTCCAGCTCACCTGCCGGCTCGGCGTTGGCGAGAGCTCGTACTTCGTGTACACGAACGACCTCAGCCATGCGTACCTCGATGAGAACATGGGGACGTCGTGAGCGAGCAGCGCGAGCGAGAGATGGACCCGCAGGCGAACGAGCGCCAGCGAGCCGGCTGTAGATGGGGCCTGGGGGCGCAGCCCCCAAGAAACATGGGGACGTCGTGACGAGCCTTGCGGCGGAGAAGGCCGCGGTTCTCGTCGAGGCGCTGCCGTACATCCGAAAGTTCTTCGGCGCGACCGTGGTCGTCAAGTACGGCGGGAACGCCATGACCGACCCTGCACTCGCACGGCAGTTCGCTGACGACGTGGTGCTCATGCGGTCGGTCGGCATGCGGCCCGTCGTGGTGCACGGGGGCGGACCGCAGATCAGCGCGCTGATGGAACGGCTGGGCATGGTGCCCGAGTTTCGTGACGGCCTCCGAGTCACCGATGCGGACAGCCTCGACGTCGCGCGGATGGTTCTGGTCGGAAAGATCAACCGCGAGATCGTGGCCGCCATCAACGTGCACGGACCGCTGGCCGTCGGGGTGTCAGGGGAGGACGCTGGGCTCCTGCTGGCGAGCGCGCGGAATCCAGAGTTGGGATTCGTCGGCGACGTCGAAGCGGTGAATCCCGGCATCCTGCAACGCCTGCTGGCTGAAGAGCTGATTCCGGTCGTGTCGACGATCGGTGCGGACCTCGCGGGACAGGCCTACAACATCAACGCCGACACCGTCGCCGGCGCCATCGCGGTCGCGGTGGACGCTGAAAAGGTCGTGTACCTCACCGACGTAGAGGGTCTGCTCGCTGACGTCGACGACGCGTCGTCGCTCATCAGCCACATCGACGCGACGAAGTTGCGGGAGTTGACCGACAGCGGGGCGCTGGCTGGCGGGATGATCCCGAAGATCGCGGCCTGTCTCCACGCCGTGGAGCACGGGGTTGGCTCCTCGCACATCCTGGACGGCCGCATTCCCCACGTGCTTCTCCTGGAGGTCTTCACCGACTCCGGCATCGGCACGATGATCACGAAGGATAAAACATGAGCGAGCATCTGATGCCGACGTACGGGCCGCGGCCGGTCACGTTCGTGCGCGGTGAAGGCACCCGCCTCTGGGACGACGAAGGCAACGAGTATCTCGACTTCCTCTCCGGACTCGCAGTGACCTCGCTCGGCCATGCCAACCCGGTGATCGCCGACGCCATCAACGAACAGGCAAGGACACTCCTGCACGTCTCGAACCTGTTCGGAACGCAGCCCGGGCCACAGGTCGCATCGGCGCTGAACGAGCTTCTCGGCGGCGGCGGGCTCGTGTTCTTCTGCAACAGCGGTGCCGAAGCCAATGAATGCGCAATCAAGCTCGCGCGAAAATGTGGTGGTCGAGGCAAGCACGTGGTCGTCAGCGCCTACGGCTCGTTCCACGGACGAACGCTGGCGACACTGCACGCCACCGGCCAACCGCAGAAGCACGAAGTGTTCCAACCCTTGCCAGAAGGCTTCCGCCACGTCGCCTGGGACGACCTCGACGCGCTCGAGATCGCCCTCGATGTCTCCGTCGCCGGTGTGCTGCTCGAACCCATCCAGGGCGAAGGCGGCGTGAACCCGGCCAGTGCTGAGTACTTCCGCGGCGTCCGGCGGCTCTGCGACGAGCGCGGGATCCTCTTCATGGTTGACGAGGTACAGACCGGCCTCGGTCGCACTGGCAAATGGTTCGGCTTCGAGCACTTTGGCGTTCGCCCCGATGTCGTCACGATGGCGAAGGCGCTGGGGAACGGCGTTCCGATCGGCGCCTGCTGGGCAAGGGCCGAGATCGCCGCGGCGTTCGAGCCCGGCGACCACGCCACGACGTTCGGTGGCCAGCCGCTCGCCGCCGCCGCCGCCCGCGCCGTCCTTCAAGAGATGCGCCGGCTGGACGTTCCCGCGCTGGCGGAGCGCGCCGGCAAACGGTTGATGTCCGCGCTCCGGGAGACTCCGGGAGTAGCGGACGTGCGCGGCCTTGGATTGCTCGTTGCGGCACAACTCGACGACGGTCGCGATGCGAAGACCATCGCGAGCGCTTGCTTGGCGGCGGGCCTCGTCGTGAACGCGGTGACCGCCACCGCGCTGCGGTTCGCGCCCCCGCTCACGGTCAGTGACGCGGAGATCGACGATGCCGTCGCCATCCTCGCGAAGGTCCTGGCCAGCTGACGATGCGACATTTCCTGGAGGTCGACGATCTCACCCGCGACGAGCTCGCGGACGTGCTCGACCGCGCCGAGTCGAAGACGCTCGGCACGCCGCTGGCGGGCAAGGGCGCCGTCCTGTACTTCGAGAAGCCGTCGCTGAGGACGCGCCACTCGTCCGAGATGGCCGTCGTACAGCTGGGCGGACATCCCGTGACCGTTCGCGGCGACGAGATCGGTGCCGGTGCTCGAGAGACACTCGCCGACATCGCCCGCGTGCTCGCGGGCTACCACGCACTCATGGGCGCTCGAGTGTTCTCCCACGGCGACGTCGTCGCCCTCGCGGCACCCGATGCGTTGCCGATCGTAAACCTCCTGTCAGACGAAGCGCACCCGTGCCAAGCCCTGGCTGATCTCCTCACGATGCGCCAAGAGTGGGACGAACTCGCGGGACGAACTGTGTGTTGGATCGGTGACTTCAACAACGTCGCGCGGTCCCTCGCAATCGGCGCGGCGATGAGCCACATGCACCTTCGCCTCGGATGCCCCGCCGGGTACGGCCCGTCCGATGCCGATCTCGATCGGCTCGCGCAGTTCGACTGCGTCCCGTTCGTCACCACGCACCCCGACGAGGCCGCCAAGGGTGCGGATGCCGTCCACACCGATGTCTGGACGTCGATGGGCTTCGAGGCCGAGGCTCACGATCGCCATCGTGCCTTCGAGGGCTTCCAAGTCGACGACAGCGTGATGTCGGCCGCGGCGGCCGATGCCATCTTCCTGCACTGCCTGCCCGCACACCGCGGTGAGGAAGTCTCCGCGGCGGTGATGGATGGCACGCAGAGCCGGGTGTTTCGCCAAGCCCACAACCGGATGCACTCTGTGCGGGGGTTGTTCTCCTGGCTCGTCGAGGTCAACGGAAGATGAGCGAACGGAGTGAGCGCATGCCGGGCGAGCGAGCGCCAGCGAGCCGAACGGCGATGGGGTCCGGGGGCGCAGCCCCCGAGCAGCGATGACGAAGGCGACGGACAACGGGTCACAGCGGTTGGCCAAGCAGCAACGGCAACATCGCATCGCCGGGCTGCTCGAACGGCACGCCGTGACGAGCCAGAGCCAACTGGTCGATCTGCTGACGGCGGCGGGTGTGGTCGCCACGCAGGCCACGGTGTCGCGCGACCTCGACGAGCTCGGCGCGATCAAAGTGCGAGCGTCGGGCGGCGACAGCATGTACGCAATCCCCGAACTGCCGAAAGACCATCGCACGCCCGAGGATCATCTCCGGCGGGTCATGGGTGACTGGGTGGTCGACGTGGACCACTCGCACAACCTCGTCGTGCTGCGCACTCCACCGGGCTCGGCCCACGTCGTGGCCTCGGCCATCGATCGCGCAGCGCTTCCAGCCATTCTCGGCACCGTCGCCGGTGACGACACGATTCTCGTCGTCGTCGGCGAACGTTCCAGCGGAACCAAGGTCGCCCGCGAGCTGAGCACGCTCGCAGGGCTCTAGAGAGGGAACAGATGGCAAAGAGAGTCGTACTGGCCTACAGCGGAGGGCTCGACACCTCGGTGGCCGTCCGGTGGATGATCGACAACCTCGGGGTCGAGGTCGTCGCGCTCGCGGTGAACGTGGGCCAAGACGGCGGAACGATCGACGCCGACACCATCACCGAGCGAGCGCTGGCCGCTGGCGCGGTCGAGTGCATCGTCACCGATGTTCGCGACGAGTTCGCCCGTGACTACCTCATGCCCGCCCTCAAGGCGAACGCGCTCTACGAAGGGCGTTACCCGCTGGTGTCGGCGCTGTCGCGCCCGGTCATCGCCAAGCACCTCGTGAAGACCGCTCGCGAGTACGGCGCCGACGCCGTCGCCCACGGCTGCACCGGCAAGGGCAACGACCAAGTGCGCTTCGAGGTATCGACGCGCGCGCTTGCCCCTGACCTCGATGTGATCGCTCCAGTCCGGTCCTGGGGGATGTCTCGGGCGGATTGCATCCTCTACGCGTACGACCACGGCATCCCCATCACCGCGACGAAGGAGAAGCTGTACTCGATCGACGACAACCTCTGGGGGCGCGCCATCGAGTGCGGCGAGATGGAAGACCCGTGGCGCGTGCCGCCCCCGGGCGTCTGGTCGCTCACGAAGCAAACCGCGACCGAGCCACGCGACCTCGTCGTCGGATTCGACAAAGGGGTCCCCGTCACGGTCGACGGCACGCCCACTGGACTGGTCGAGTTGATCTCCAAGGTGGGGGAAGCCGTCGGCTCGTTCGGCTGGGGCCGGCTCGACATGGTCGAGAACCGCCGGGTGGGCATCAAGAGTCGCGAGACCTACGAATGCCCATCCGCTCTTGCGCTCATCGCCGCGCACGCCGACCTCGAGTCGATCACGCACGAACGCGACCTCGCCCGCGAGAAACAGCGCCTCGAGGTCCGTTACGCCGAACTGATCTATGACGGCCTGTGGTTCTCGCCGCTTCGTCAGGCGCTCGACGCGTTCATCGACGAATCGCAACGATTCGTGACCGGTGAGGTTCGGCTCCACCTCGAACCAGGCTCGTGCCAGGTGACCGGACGGCGCAGCGAACACAGCCTCTACGACTACGGTCTGGCGACCTACGACGCGGAAGACGTCTTCCGGCACGAGGACTCCGCCGGCTTCGTCCGCCTCTGGGGCCTCGGCATCGAGACCTGGTCGCAGCGCCAGGGCCCCGGCTCCCGGTCGTGACGACCGAAGGCCGGACAAGGGGCTCGGGGCAGTCGTGACGCTGTGGTCGGGTCGGTTCGAGGGCGGACCGGCCGAGGAGCTGCTCGCCTTCACCGTCAGCCTCCCCTTCGACCGGGTGCTGGCCGACGTCGA
>JBEEGD010000448.1:0-2584 GCA_041166685.1 Acidimicrobiaceae bacterium
TCACTGCCCGGTCACTCCCGCCGCACGCAGCCGCTCCGCGACGCTGATGCGCAAGTCGCTCTCGGCGCGGTCGGTGTCGTGCTCGTGCGACACGCGTTTCCGGATCACGATCGTTGCTTTGTCCCCAAGATCGGTCACATACACCTCTTCGCCGTCCAGCTGCAAAGAGTTCACCACAGCACGCAGGTCAGCGGAAGCCGGCACCTGGACCTGCACCTCGGCCAGCGTCTCCTCGCTCCGGATCGTCGAGTTGCGGATGCTCTCGGAGGCGAGTTTCTCGTTGGGGACGACCAACCGGTCGTTGTCGCGCGTACGGAGCCACGTGTAGGTGAGGCCGATCTCCTCGACGATTCCCTCGGTGCCCTCGACGGTGACCCGGTCGCCGAGCCGCAGCGGCTGGGTGATCGCGATCAGGATGCCCGCGACGACGTTCCCGATCGTGCGCTGGGACGCGAACCCGATCACGAGCCCGAGCACCGCCGATGAGGCGAGGATCCCGCCGGCCAGGGCGCGTACGGGTGGGATCACGAGCAGCGCCGACATGACGCCGATGAAGATGATCGCCGTGACGAGCGTCTTACGCAGCACGCGATAGCGCGTCGCGGAACCGGGTGCGAGCTCGCGATGCGCGATGCGCCAGTCGACGAACTTCGCGATCAGCAGGGTGGCGCCGATGACGCTGCCGGTGATCACGACCCTCTGCCAGAACTGGGACACGGTTGTCTATTCGCTCCAGTCGATCGGTTTCCGCCCGGCGTACCCCTCTTCAAGGCCGTGCCATGAAGTGACCGAGTCTTCTCCGACTTGCCAGCAGAGCAACACGTCCTCACCTTCACGCTCGGACGGGAAGTCGAGCAGCCCGAGGTCGAGGTCCTTCAAGGTGACTCCGAGCTCCTCGAGCTTGTCGACACACGCGAGCGCCACGTCGGCCAGGCCTCCGAGCTCCGTCTGCGCCGCATTCAGGTCGGTCGCCGCGTAGCCACCGCCGTTCCCGCCGATTGCCGTGACGAGCTTGCCCTGCGCATGCTCGAGCTCGCGCATCCGCGCCCGCACTGCGACGAGGCGCTCCGCCACGGGCCGCACCTCGTCCAGGGCGTTGTTAGCCTCGTCAGGAGTGAACGAACGCTCGGCCATCGAGCCGCATCGTAGGGACGAACGGCGGCGGCTCGCATTCTGGTTGGCGCTGGTCGCCTTCTTCATCATCGTGCAATACGCGGGCCGCTCCGGGGGCGGCGCGGGCACCGATCCGCTCTACAAGTGGTCGTTCGCGGTCGGATCGGTGATCCAGGAAGCGATCTTCCTGCTGATCGTGCTCGCGATCGCGGGGTTCGCCGTCGAACGGCTCGGCCTGCGGATACCGGAGCTGAAGTGGCGCGCGGTCGGTCTCGTGGTCGCCGGCTTCTTCGCGGTCCAGGTCTTCGAGTTCGTCTACATCGCGCTCGTGCACCCCGGCAACGAGCAAGGCCTCACGCCGGACAAGTGGCAGCCGAGCCACGCCGCCGCGTACGTCGTGAACGGCGCGATCGTCTGCACGCTCGTGCCGTTCGTCGAGGAGATCACCTTCCGCGGTCTCGGTTTCTACCTGCTCCGTCCGTACGGGAAGTGGGTCGCGATTCTCGGCACCGGTGTGCTGTTCGGCCTCTCGCACGGGCTGGTGCTTTCGTTGCCGATCATCGTCGCGTTCGGCATCGTGCTCGCGTGGATCCGCGAGCAGACGGGCAGCGTGATCCCGGGGATGTTCCTGCACGGCACGTTCAACCTGATCGCGCTCGTGGCCGCCGTCACCGTGCACCGTTAGCCTTGCCGCAATGACCGATCCCGTCCTCGCAGAGTTGCGCCGGCAGATCTCGGAGATCGACCGCTCGATCATCGAGACGTTCAACCGCCGGCTCGAGGTCGTCGCGCAGATCAAGCGCCACAAGGACGAGCACGGGATCGCATTCGTCGACCCCGACCGTGAGGCGTCGATGCTCGACCACCAGGCGAGCGAGAACCGCGGACCGTTGACCGAAGAGGGTCTGCGTGCGTTGTACGCCGAGCTGCTCGCGCTCACCAAGCGCGAACTCGGTTAGCGCTCCTCTTCGTCCTCGGGCTCGACTTCGACGTCCTCGATGTCGCCGACGTCGCCTTCGACTTCGGCCTCGATGAAGTCCTCTGCGGAGACCTTGTCGAGGAACCGCTTGAACTCGTCGACGATCTCTTCCTCGTTCACCTCGTCGCCCTCCATCTCGATCGCCGACTCCTCGATCACATCGTCGGCTGCAAAGATCGGAGCCTGCGCGCGCACCGCAATTGCGATCGCATCGGACGAGCGCGAGTCGATCTCAACCTCGGCACCGTTCTGCGCGATCGTGATCGATGCGTGGAAGGTGTTCTCGCGCAGCTCCGTGACAGTGACGCGGACGACGTCCACGTCGAGCTCGCCCAACATGTTCACGAGCAGGTCGTGCGTCAGTGGCCGCGGCGCCGTCGCTCCTTGCAGCTTCATCAGGATCGCGGCCGCCTCGGTGTGGCCGATCCAGATCGGCAGGTAGCGATTGCCCTCGGACGTCTTCAAGAGCACGATCGGCTGCTTGCCGACGAG
>JBEEGD010000449.1:0-3563 GCA_041166685.1 Acidimicrobiaceae bacterium
CGACTCGCCCGCGCTGCCCAAGCCCGTGCAGTCGCCGCGGCCGCCGATCATCCTGGGCGGCGCGGCCAAGCGGCGCGGGGCGGCGCTGGCGGCGAAGTACGCCGACGAGTTCAACCACGGCTTCGACTTGGCCGGCGCCGGTGCGGCTTTCGATCGGGTCCGGGCTGCCGCGGCGCAGACCGGGCGCGAGCTCATCTACTCGGTGGCTGACGTGCTGTGCGTGGGCCGTGACGACGCCGAGGTCGAGCGGCGGGCGGCGGCGATCGGCCGGAGTGCGGCCGACCTGCGCGAGAACGCGTTCGGTGGCACGCCGGCAGAGGTCGTCGACCGGATCGGCCAGTGCGCCGAGGTGGGCGCGACCAGGTTGTATCTGCAGGTACTCGACCTTGCCGACCTAGACCACCTCGAGGTGGTCGCTACCGAGGTGGCACCGCGGCTCTAGCACCACTCAACGGAGGGGCGGGCGCTCATAGCCAGCCGCGCTCGTCGGCCACCCGCGTCGCTTCGACGCGGTTGCGCACCCCGGTCTTGGCGATGGCCGCCGACAGGTAGTTGCGCACGGTGCCTTCGGAGAGGAACAGCTTGCCCGCGATGTCGGCGACGGTCGCGCCGTCACGGGAGGCCACCAAGACATCGCGCTCGCGGCCGGTCAGTGGCGACGGGCCGCCAGCCAGAGTCGCCGCCGCGAGCGCCGGGTCGACGACGCGCTCGCCCCGCGCCACCCGCCGCACCGCGTCGGCGAGCTGCTCGGCCGGGGCGTCTTTGACGACGAAGCCGAGCGCACCGGCCTCCATGGCGCGGCGCAGATAGCCAGGCCGGCCGAACGTCGTCAGGATGATCACTCGGCACGACGGCATCTCGTGGGTGAGCGCGGACGCGGCAGCCAGCCCGTCCAGGCCCGGCATCTCGATGTCGAGCAACGCGATGTCGGCCTGCGCCGCCTGAGCGGCAGCCACGACCTCGTCGCCGCGGCCGACCTGAGCGACCACGTCGAAGTCGTCTTCGAGCTCCAAGAGTGCAGCGAGCGCCGAGCGGACCAGTCGTTGGTCGTCGGCGAGCAACAGCCGCACGGTCACGTGGCGACGACGGATGCGTGGTCAGTGTCCGCGTCGGCCGAGCCGGGCATCGCCGCGATCTCGGCATGTACCCGCCAGCCGCGGCCGGTCCCGCCGGCCTCGACCTTTCCGCCGACGGCGGCGAGGCGCTCGCGCAGGCCGGTTAGGCCATTGCCTGCACCCGACGTACCACCGCGCCCGTCGTCGACTATCTCGATCCACCGTTCGCCGAGCGTGACGGTGCAATGCAAGGCGCGCGAATGGCGTACGACGTTGGTGACGCTTTCGCGAACCACCCAGCCGAACACGAGTGCCGCGTCGCCGTCGACGATGTCGACCGAGCCCGGCAACGTCAGTTCGATCGCCGCAGCGCGTAGCACTTCGCGTGCGCTGGCGAGTTCACCGCTGAGGGTGACATCGCGATAACCGCTGACAGCTGAGCGGACCTCGCCGAGTGTGCGACGCGTGAGCTCCTCGACTTCGGTGATCTCGGCGGCCGCCCGGTCGGGCTCGCCACGCTCGGCCAGCCGGCGCGCGAGCCCAGCCTTGACGGTGATCGTCGTGAGCGAGTGACCCAGCAGATCGTGTAGGTCGCGGGCGATGCGCGAGCGCTCGTTCTCGGCCGCGAGTCGCGCGACTTCGGCTCGAGCGGCGTCGAGCTCCATGTTCGACCGGACGAGACCGAAGAAACCCATCATCGCGAGCGAGACGAGGACGACCGTCAGCCCATTCGCCCAGGCGATCTGGCCACCCCAGGACGGAATCAGTCGTGGGACGAACATCGCGATGAGTGCGAGGGCGCCGACGATGACGGGTGCGAGCCTCGTCAACTCCGCCACCGTGAGCACCGCGATGTAGACGCAGAGGACGAAGGCGTCCTCGTGCGCGAAGAATGTCTCCGCGAAGGTGAGAACGTAGGTCGCGATATACAACGCCCAGAACACTCGCGAGTCTGTCCACCGCGTCGCGATCGCGATGATGTAGCACGCCGCGAACGCCACGATGATCAAGTAACCGACGACGGCCCCGGCACCGGCGGCGTGCTTGCTGACGCCGCTGGCTGTCTGCAACAGGTAGATGAGCCAGAAACCCGGGAAGACCCAGCGCCCCAATCCGTTGGTGAACATCTGCCTGCTCATGGCGACAGGAGATTGGCCCGCAGCGAATGGGGAGGAAGTCATGACAGGTCTGAGAGTAAGGCGTTCAGACGCGCTTGGTGTCGCGACGGTAGGCCCAGGTAGCGAACGCGACGGCGGCAACCGACCAGGCGGTGATGACGATCCACGCCTTCACGCCCCACGCGTTGCCCGCCCCCAGGCCCACGTGCCCCGCCTGAACCAGCCAGTACGACGGCAGCGACTGACAGAGGTTGACGAAGAACCCGCCACCGGTGATCGGGAACCAGGTGCCGCCGAGGAACGCGAGCAGTCCGACTCCGCCGCCGATTGCCGCGCCCACAGCGTCGTCGTTGAGCAGATGACCCAGGCCGATGCCCAGCGCCGCGAACGGGACCAGCGCGACGATGATCAAACCCGTCATCTCCAGCCAATCGCCGAAGGGTAGGCGCACGCCCATGATGATCCCCGCGGCGTAGAGCAGTGCGATGGTGGCCAGTGCCATCACGTAGCTGGAGACGACCTTCGCACGCAGATATCCATAGGCGGACAACGGCGTCAGCCGCAGCTGCCGGTTCCAGCCGATGGTGCGTTCCGCGGCTATCCGGGCGCCACCGGAGAGCACCGCCACCATGGCCCCGAACGAGAGCAGGCCGACCATGTAGTACTGCGACGACTTGATGCCTGTCGTCTTCTCGAAATCATTGCCGCTCGTCAGTCCCGCCAGCATGAAATACATGACGATCGGGAACCCGACCGAGAAAATCATCGACTGCCGGTTGCGCACCGTGCGCAGCAATTCGAAACGCGTGTACGTGAGCGTGCTCATGAGGTGGCCTTCTCAGTCGTGGTGTCGGTTCCAGCGGCGTGGGTCAGTTGCATGAAGGCCTCTTCCAGGCCTGCACCCGTGACCTCGATGTCGTGCGCCTGGGGGAATACCGGCAGCAGCGCACGCAGCGCCGCGTCGGAGTCCGAGCAGTTGATGACGACGGCCTCGCCGCGCGTGTCTACGTTCGTCACGCCGGGCAGTGCGGCTATTGCGGCCAGGTCGGCGTCGGGCAGTGTCGCCTTGATCGTGCGGGTACCGACTGTCGCCTTGATCTCGGTGGCGGGTCCATCGGCGACGATTCGCCCGTTCGCCATCAGGATGATCCGGTCGGCGTAGGCGTCGGCCTCTTCGAGGTAGTGGGTCGCGAACACCACGGTCTTGCCGCGGGAAACGAACTCGCGCATGGTCGTCCAGAACTCGCGCCGGGCCTCGACATCGAGGGCGACGGTGGGCTCGTCGAGGACCAGCAGGTCCGGGTTGCTGACCAGCGCGATGGCGAAGCGCAGCCGCTGCGTCTGGCCACCGGACAGCTTGTTGGTCTTGCGGTTGGCGAGGTCGCCGACG
>JBEEGD010000450.1:0-15671 GCA_041166685.1 Acidimicrobiaceae bacterium
CCCCCCCACCTCATTACGTCACGCATCACCGGGAGAGTTGATGCTCCTGTTCGCCGTTCGGCGACTCCTGTGGTCGATCCCCGTCATCTTCATCGCGAGCGTCCTGGTCTTCGTAGGCGTCAAAGCATCGACGAACCCTGCGGCCACACTCCGTCTCCCCGGTGTCACCGCGGCTGACCAGCAGCGTTTCCGGAACGAGTTGCACCTCAACGACTCGGGGGTCACGCAGTACACGTCTTGGGCCACGCGGTTCATCCAAGGCGACCTCGGCAAGACGCTCCGCAAGGTCCCCGTGTGGCCCGATCTGCGCGATGCCATGATCGTGACGGTCCAGCTGGGGATCTTCGCGTACGTCATCACGCTGGCGTTCGGGCTCAGCATCGGGATCATCTCGGCGATAAAGCAGTACTCGTGGTTCGACAGCCTCGCGACCGGGATTTCGTTCTTCGGGCTGTCGATCCCACCGTTCTTCTTCGGATTGATGCTGCAGATCATCCTGGTCCTCAAGTTCAAGGACTGGTTCGGGTCGACGCCCTTCTACACGTCGGGCCTCAACAACACGTCCAACAGCGGTCTGGGGTACGACCGGTTCATCCACCTCCTGCTGCCCGCGCTCACGGTGGCGGTGCAGGGCATCGCCATCTACAGCCGCTACATGCGATCGAGCATGCTCGACGTGCTCAACTCCGACTACCTCCGCACCGCGCGCGCCAAGGGCATTCCCGAGCGGCGAGTGATCGTTCGGCACGCGCTTCGGAACGCGCTGATTCCGGTCGTCACGTACGGCGCCATCGATGTCGGCGCGGTCATCGGCGGCCTCGTGATCACGGAACGCATCTTCGGTCTGCCCGGCATGGGCGACTACTTCCTGCGCGCCTTCAGCGACGGCGAATACGTGAAGATCCTTCCGTGGATGATGATCGTCGTGCTGTCGGTGATCGTGTTCAATCTCATTGCCGACATGCTCTACGGCTTGCTCGATCCACGGATTCGCCTTGACTGAGGTCCGGCCGTTCCCTGACCTCGAGGCGCCGGAAGGCGCGCCCGAGGCGCTCACGATCGCCGGTCAGGGACTCACGGCGAAGCCGCTCTCACCCGCCCGGCTCGCCTTCCGCCGGTTCCGGCGACACAAGCCAGCGGTGATCAGTGCCATCGTGCTCCTGTTGATCTGTCTGGTGGTCTTCGTGCCAGGCCTGCTCACGAGCCAAGACCCGTTGCGGGCCAGCGACACGGTCACGCACGAGCCACCGTCGGCCGCGCACTGGCTCGGCACGACCGATCAAGGCGTCGACCAGTTGTCGCGCATCCTCCATGGGGGACAGATCTCGATAAAGGTCGGCATCGCGGTGGCGTTGGCCGCGGGGGTGCTCGGCGTGTTCATCGGCGCGCTCGCCGGCTATTACGGGAAGTGGCTCGACAACCTTCTGATGCGGGTGACCGACCTGTTCCTCGCCGTTCCATTGCTCGTCGTGCTGATCATCGTGAGCCGGTTGCCCAACCAGCAGCCCTGGGCCCGAACGGTGATGGGGGACACGGGGAGCCTTCGGTCGGTGATCACGATCCTGTCGTTGTTCTTCTGGATGCCGATGGCGCGCATCGTGCGCGGCCAGATCCTGTCGTTGAAGGAGAAGGAATTCGTCGAGGCTGCCAGCGCGATCGGCGCGAGCGATGGACGAATTCTGGTGCGGCACCTTGTGCCCAACTGCACCGGGCCGATCGTCGTGAACGTCACGCTCAGCGTGGCCAGCGCGATCCTGACGGAGGCCGCGCTGTCGTTCCTCGGCTTCGGCATCAACACCACGGCCGTCCCGACGTGGGGATACATGATCTCGATCGAGAAGACCAACTACGACATCGCGCCGTGGTTGGTCGTGTTCCCCGGTCTGGCGATTCTGCTGGTCGTGCTCTGTGTGAATTATCTCGGCGACGGCTTGCGCGACGCGCTCGACCCGAAGCAGCGCAAGGTATGAGCGAGCTGACGCTCGAACCGGTCGACCGCGAGCCGTCGTACGACGGCCCCGTGCTCGAAGTCGAAGACCTGCACGTCACGTTCTCCACCGAAGAAGGCGATGTCCTCGCGGTGCGGGGGGTCGACCTCCGCGTCAACGACAACGAAGTGCTCGGAATCGTGGGTGAGTCGGGCTCGGGCAAGTCCGTCACGATGCTGGCCGTCATGGGACTGCTACCGAACACCGCCACCATCTCCGGTTCCGCACGGTTCCGAGGGCGCGAGCTGCTCGGCGCGAGCGCCAAGTCGGCGCGATCGCTCCGCGGCGGCGAGATCGCGATGGTGTTCCAGGATCCGTTGACGGCGCTGAACCCCGTGCATCGCGTCGGCGACCAGATCGCGGAGGCGGTCGGAGCTCACCATCCCGACTGGTCCGGCAAGCAAATCGACGCCCGAGCCCTCGAGATGCTCGAGCTGGTGGGCATCCCGCAGCCGGTCACCAGAGCCCGTCAGTTCCCCCACGAGTTCTCGGGCGGGATGCGCCAGCGGGCGATGATCGCCATGGCAATTGCGAACGATCCGAGCGTGCTCATCGCAGACGAGCCGACAACGGCGCTGGACGTCACGATCCAGGCGCAGATCCTCGAAGTGCTGCTCCACGTGCAGGAACGGACGGGGACCGCGATCGTGTTCATCACCCATGACCTCGGCGTCATCGCCCGGCTGGCCCATCGTGTGCAGGTGATGTACGCCGGCCGGACCGCGGAGATCGCGGACGTCGACACGATCTTCACCGACAGCCGCCATCCGTACACGCGTGGACTTCTTGGGTCGCTTCCGAAGCTCGACGAAACCGAGCGTGAGCTCTTGCGTCCGATTCCGGGGTCGCCGCCGAGCATGCTGCTGCCGCCACCAGGGTGCTCATTCCATCCGCGGTGCCCGATGGCGCAACCCAACTGTGCCGTTGACATGCCGGACCTCCGCGCGGTGGGCGGCGAAGGCCAGCTGTCGGCATGCCACTACTCGGAGAATCTCGAGGACGTCGAGTCGGCCACGGACCTCGCGGAGGAGATGGTCGATCGGGCGCCGCCGAAAGCCGTTCTGGCCGAGGAAGCCGCCGCCGCCCTGGCCGAGTTGGCGCCGAAGAAGCGCATCAGTCCCCTTGCCATCATCACCTTCCTGCTCGGGCTGACGACGCCCATTGCTGCGTTCCTGTTGACCGATCAGGAGGTCGCCCTCCGAGGCGGAGCCGTGATGTTGCTCGGCGGCGTGACCGTGGGCATCGGCCGTCGGGCGCTGGCGGACATCGATGCGGGCAAGGGCTTCGTGCGCGGTCGAATGCCCGCCAGGTTCGGTTTCGGCCTCGCGTGGACTGCACTCGTCGTGTGGGTTGGGTACTGCCTGTTGTGGTCGCTGTCCACGATCCTGCCGGGGGCCACCGCGTGACGGCCGTCGACGTCTCTGGCGCAGCGGGTGACGACGCAGTCGCGACTGCGCCGAACGGCCCGGTGCTCGAGGTCCGCGATCTCGTCAAACATTTCCCGGTTGGAAGCAGGGGGCTGTTCGGTCGCTCGGTAGCGGTCGTGCAAGCAGTGTCGGGCGTGTCGTTCGAGCTCAACGCGGGTGCGACGCTCGGCCTCGTTGGCGAATCCGGCTCGGGCAAGTCGACGGTCGGACGGTGCGTGTTGCAACTGATCCCGCCGACGTCGGGATCAGTGCGGTATCGCGGCGTCGAGCTCACAACACTGAAGCACTCGGGCATGCGCCGGTTCCGGCGCGAGCTGCAGATCGTGTTCCAAGATCCGTACGCCTCTCTGGATCCTCGTATGACAGTCGCATCGATCGTGAGAGAGCCGCTGCGGGTGCATCACATTCCTGGCAAGCACGACGAGCGAGTATCCGAGTTGCTTCGTCTTGTCGGGCTCAACCCCGAGCACCGAAACCGCTACCCGCACGAGTTCTCCGGCGGTCAACGGCAGCGCATCGGCATTGCGAGGGCCCTCGCGCTCGAACCCGATGTCGTTGTGCTGGATGAGCCGGTCTCCGCGCTCGATGTGTCGATCCAAGCCGGTGTGGTGAACCTGCTCGAAGAGCTGCAGGACCGGCTGGGCTTGGCCTACCTCTTCATCGCACACGACTTGTCCGTCGTGCGTCACATCTCGGATTCGATCGCGGTGATGTACCTCGGCAAGGTCGTCGAGACGGGTGACAGCGGGGACATCTACCGGCGGCCGGCGCATCCGTATACGCAAGCGTTGCTGTCCGCGGTCCCGGTGCCCGACCCCGTGAAGGAGCGCGTGCGCCGCCGCATCGTCTTGGAAGGCGACGTTCCCAGCCCGATCAACCCGCCGTCGGGATGCCGGTTCCGCACTCGCTGCTGGAAGGCTCAGGACATCTGCGCCGAGGAGGAGCCCGCACTCGTCGATCGAGGCCAGGGCCATCCGGTGGCGTGCCACTTCGCGGAGTCCGTCGAAGTCGTCTAGTACGGCCCTACCCGCGGACGGCACTGAACGCGTCGGCGACGTCGCCGAGGTTGCGCGTCCACACCGGTTGGACGACGAGCAGCGGGCCGGCCTCGAGCAGCACCGCCAGCCGCATGAACCCGAAACGACGGGCCGACCGAATGGCGGCCACCTCAGTGAGCGGAAACGACCCCGCCAATTCAGTTGGGGTCGCGGCCCCGGCCGACGCCTTCCAGAACAGCACACGCCGATCGCTGATGCCCAGCACGAACACCGGCCCCGGGATTGGGAAGCCGAGCTCGCGCGCCACCGCCAAGCGGGCGTGCCGGGAGCCGCGTCCGCGGGCGGCCCCGCGCCGCACCCGGTCGGACCGCGAGCGCAACCAGCGCTCGTTGCGGTCGCCCGCGGTTTCGTCGAGATCAGATGCGGCGATGGATGACGCCGCGGTGATGACGACGCGGCTGGCATCGAGCAGAGACTCGTCCTCGTCGAGATCTCGTCGGAGCGCGGGCTCGTGGTGTTGCGTCCAGCGATTCACGTGGACGGCAGGTGGCAGTAGACATCGCCGACGGGCACGACGATCGTGTCGTCGCCGTGACCGCTCGTACCTTGGCCGCATTTCAGCAGGTCGGGGAGTTGCTGCCAGTACGGCGGGCACAAGTCGTCGTTGCGGGCCGCGAAGACTCCGGCCTTGTTGCCCACATCGGGCGCCACCCACGCGTGCAGCATCCAGAGGTCGCTGCCGTTCAGCCATTGTCCATCGCACTCATCGGCCGAAGGAACGTTCTCGCGCGTCAGGAACCCGTTCTGGAAGCAGAGGCCGGAGTGCCGGTGCCACACGTCGTTCGGGCCGGCAAATCCGTCGGGAGGCCCGACGCTTCGCACCCAGTACGAGAACCCCGCGAGTCGCGTTGGGTGCAGGGTGGACTGGTCGAACAGCAGCATCGCTGGGCGGGCCGCATCGAAGGGCTGATCCACGAGCGACCACCTCACCCAGTGCGTGCCGATCGCCGGCAGTTGCGTCGACGACTGCACATAGCCCGCGGCGGTGGCGTCGTCGGTCGTGCGAAAGTCTTTGGCCGACGCGACGGCCGACGCGATCTGCAGGTCGAAGCGGGCCTGCTCCTCTGGAGGCAACGAGGACGCGAGCGTGACGGTCGCGTGGTCATGGGGAGGGATTGAGGGGTCGATCGGACCGCTGAGCATCGCGAGCCGGGCGATGGCCGCGGCTTCTTCCGACGAGAGGCGATTGGGTGCGGCACCGCGCGCCACGTTGGCGGGCGCCGGACTCTCCGCCCGACTCGGGCTCGACGTCGATCCACAGGCCGAGAGAAAGATCACGCCGGCGAGGAGCAGGCAGCGCCGCGCGGGGCCCATTGGAGGGACACGCTAACCTGGCGAGCCGCCATGCTTGCCGCGCTCGCGATCACCAAACTCATCTTCTGGGTCGGGCTCATCCACGTTGCCGACGGCCTTTTGCTCATCTTCCTCGTGCTGCTGCACAGCGGGAAGGGCGGCGGCCTGTCCGACATGTTCGGCGGAAGCATCGGAGCAACTGCGGCCGGTTCGACGGTCGTCGAACGCAACCTCGATCGCATCACGGTTGTCGCCGCGCTCGTCTTCGCGTTCACGACCGTGGGCTTTGCCCTCCTCCTTTCCTAAGTTGCACACCACCCGACGCTGCTTCGTCGCGCTCGCCGTTCTCACGCTGATCGCCGGATGCACCGACTCGAAGAGGCCTGGCGCGACCAACTCATCGGCCAGCACGGCCGCCGACAAGCCCGTCGTCGGCGGCACCCTGAGGATCGGCATCGAGCGGCCGAAGACGCTCGACCCGGCGCAGATCTCACAGTCGGCAAATCGTTCGCAGAGCGCGCTGCTCGTGGCCGACTTGCTCTTCGACGGTTTGACCCGAATGGACGACGAGGCCGTTGTCGCGACGCCGGCGATTTCCAGTTCGTGGAAGCCAGCCGACGATCAGAAGTCGTGGCAGTTCACCGTGCGGCCCGATGCCCGGTTCAGCAACGGCCGCGCGGTGGTGGCGGCCGATGTGAAGTTCTCCCTCGAGCGAGTGGCGAAACAGGAGAACTCGCTCGCCGCGTTGCGGATCGACCAGATCACAGGATTCACGGCGTTCGCCACGGGCGCGGCAGCTGAACTGACCGGCGTGCGCATCATCAACGATCGCAACGTGGCCATCGACCTCGACTCGCCGCTGTCGGTGCTGCCCGAGTTGCTGTCGGCACCCGAGTACGGGATCGTGCCGAAGGAGGCGGTCGAGGCTCCGACCCCGCCGTTCGCGTCGGCGCCGGTCACCAGCGGGCCATTCTCGTTTGCCGGTGCGCAGGGCGATGTCGTCAAACTCGTGCGCGCCGCACAAGCGTCTGCCTTCCTCGACGCCATCGAACTCCACGAGTACGACACCGCAAACGTCGGCAAGTCCTACGACGACTTCATCGCCGGAAGGCTCGACTGGAGCGTCGTTCCGAACGACCGCGCCGAGGACGCCGCGCAACGGTTTGGCCCGGACGACTTCCGGCCGTTCGACGCCGAACTCTTCTACGCGTTCAACCTGCTCGACCCGACGTTCGCTGATGTGCGCTTCCGCCAAGCGATCGTCAAGGCCATTGACCGCGCCGCCATCGTGAAGGCCGTGTATCCCGGCGTCGCGGATCCGCTCGGGGGAGTGGTGCCCGCCGGCGTCGCCGGTCACGTCGACGACCCTTGCGGCGACGCCTGCAAATTCGACCCCACCGCGGCGCGTGCGTTGCTGGCACAGGCGTTCCCCGACGGCAACGTGCCCGCGATCAACCTCGACTTCTTCACCGGTGCCGGTGAGGCTGCCGTCGCCGGCACGATCATCACCAACCTCTCCGCCGTGGGGATCAAGGTGACGCCGCGGCCGAAGAGCCCCGACGAATACGACCTGTTCGCGGTCAGCGGGCAGCAGCAGCTGTTTCGGCTGGGCGTCATCGGCCTGTATCCAGCACCCGATCCGTATCTCGTCCCACTCTTCCAGAGCGGTTCGCGGGACAATGCCACCGGGTTCACCGCGGCCAATATCGACCAGGTGCTTCAGAAGGCGCGTGCCACCGCAGATCCGACCGCGAGGCAGAAGCTGTACGAGACCGCCGAGCACGAGATCATGGTGCTCGCGCCCATCGTGCCGATCGCCCAGTTCCGCACGAAGGCGATCGTGACCAAGCGGGTGCGCGACCTCACGGTCAGGGTCAACGGCACCTTCGCGGGCGACAAGGTGTGGCTCACTCCCTAGCGGGCAGTGCTCCCAGATCGCTCGGGTAGGGTGTGCGACCCCGCGGACGTGGTGGAATCAGGTAGACACGCCAGCTTGAGGTGCTGGTCCGGGCAACCGGGTGGAGGTTCAAATCCTCTCGTCCGCACGAGGACACTTAGGTGCTGTCGGCAAGCATCGTCGTCGAGCCGGTCTGGCCAACATCGATTGGCGGCACCGTTGACCTGCTGGGCGCCAGCGCGAAGTGCAGCAAGTTTGTCGAGTCGAGTCGCTCACCCCGGACGAGCTCGTGCAGCTCGATGGGACCGGCCGGAACGCGTTGATAGAACGTGACACCCTCGCCCTCCAGTCCGTAAGTGATCGACGGAATCTTGTGCGCGATGGTGAACGAGAACGCCAGGATGGCTTGGCCCTTGTTGTTCGTCGCACCGACGGGCGCGTCCAGGACGAACTTGTAGATGTCCGTCCGGATGTCGAGCTTCGCCGGCTCTGACTTGATCCAGTCCGCGCAGTAGACGGTGAGGTCGTCGAGGAAGCTGCATCCGGTCGGCCCGACATCGTCCGAGATGGTGCCCGTGAGGTCCACGCCGAGATCGGGCGCAGGGGTGAGCGTGATCCGCTCTTCGTCCGTGGCCGGCGCCGGGTTGAGCGTGATTCGGTAGACGTCGAGATGCCGGATGGTCGCGTCCGCATTCACCATGTAGTTCCCGCTCGGGTCGACCATCACCCACGAGTGATGGTTGAACTGTCCCTTGATCTCGAGCTTGCCCGCGGTCTCCAGTGTCGTTGCGTCGAAGACCTTGAAGATCTTGTCGACGCCGTTGCCGGGCGACTTCTCGAGGGGAGTGAAGAGGAAGCCTGCCCCAGGCCCGGCGCGTCCGAGCGACGTGTCGCCGATGTGGTTGAAGCCGGCCTGCCCTTCGGCCCCCGAGATGGGCGTCGCGTTTTCCGCGAGGACGTCGTAGCAGGGCACCGCATCGTCTTCGGGCTTCGGGCAACCGAGCGTCGTGCGGTAGAGGTGCCCTCTCGAGTTGAACACCAGCTCGCCCTGCCCTGAAGCGTCGACGCCCTGCTCGTAGTCGAACGGAAGCGCGTCGCGTCCCGTCGAGGCCCAGGTCTCTGACCCTGGCGTGATCGTGACGTCGCCAACCTCGTACTGGGCTCGCCCGGCAGGGGTGTTGGCAGTCCGCGTGAAGGATGCCCCGGCGGACGGCTCGGCACCCATGAACAGCACCGCCACGGCGAGGAGCGCCACGATGCCGCGAGCGCCCGGGCGCCGTCCCCCAACCTTCATGGGGAGGTAGTTCGCCCTTCCAATCTCGTAACCTGCCCAGGGTCTCGACGGCAGCCCGGGGGAGTACTGATGCTCGATCTCGTCATACGCGGTGGAACGTTGATCGATGGCACGGGCGCACCGCGCCGCACGGCCGACGTCGGGGTCGTCCACGGACGGGTTGTCGCCGTGGGGCAGGTCGACGAGCCGGCGACGCGGGTCGTCGATGCCGATGGCGCGATGGTCACCCCCGGCTTCGTCGACATCCACACGCACTACGACGGCCAGGCCACCTGGGACGCTCGTCTCCAACCATCATCCGGGCACGGCGTGACCACGATCGTGATGGGGAACTGTGGTGTCGGGTTCGCCCCTGTGCGCAAGGCCGACCACGACCAGCTCATCGAGCTGATGGAAGGCGTCGAGGACATCCCTGGCGCCGCGCTGCACGAAGGACTGCCTTGGGACTGGGGCAGCATCGGTGAGTACCTCGACGCACTCGAGCGCCGTCCGCACGACATCGACTTCGCGGCGCAGGTGTGTCATGGGCCGTTGCGCCTGTTCGTGATGGGACAACGCGGCGCCGACCGAGAGCCGGCCACGCCAGAGGAGATCGCAGAGATGGGCCGCATCGCGGCGGAGGGTGTGCGCGCTGGAGCGCTCGGCTTCACCACCTCGCGCACGTTGAACCATCGCACGAGCAAGGGCGAGCCGACGCCCACGCTCACCGCGTCGCGCGCCGAGCTCGTCGGCATCGCCAGTGCCCTCGGCGAGATCGACGCCGGAGTGATGCAAGTGGTGTCGGACTGGCCCGAGTTCGAGGAGGAGTCCGAGACGTTGCTCGAGATGATGCGAGTCTCGGGACGGCCGCTGTCGGTGTCGTTGTCGGCGGCCCGCGGCTACTCGCATCGGCGGATACTCGACCTCCTCACCGAGGCGAACGACGAAGGCCTGCGGATGCGGGCCCAGGTGCCTGCCCGCGGGATCGGTGTGTTGCTCGGGCTGCAAGCGACGGTCAACCCGTTGATGGGATCACCCACCTTCCGGTCGGTCAGCGCACCGTCGCTGAGGGAGCTCGTCGCCGTGCTCGCCGATCCCGAACTGCGAGCCAAGGTCGTGGCCGACGTCGCTGATCATCCAGGCGGACGGACGATGGGGATGCTCGACCGGGTCTTCGAGCTCGGCGACCCGCCCGACTACGAGCCGCGTCCCGAGAGCAGCGTCGCCGCGCGGGCGACGGCCGCCGGTGTGCACCCCGTCGAGCTGCTCTACGACCTGATGCTTGGCGACGGCGGAGAGGCTCTTCTGTACTGGCCGATCCTCAACTACGCCGACGGCAACCTCGACGCCGCGCACGAGTTGATGGCGCACCCGTACACGGTGCCGGGCCTGAGTGACGGCGGCGCGCACGTCGGCACGATCTGCGACGCCAGCTTCCCGACCACGCTGCTGTCGTACTGGGGACGCGACCGCGACCACGGCCGATTCGACGTCGAGTGGCTGGTGCAACAACAGTGCCGCGCCACGGCCGAGACCGTCGGTTTGTTGGACCGAGGCATCGTCGCTCCCGGCTTCAAGGCCGATCTCAACGTGATCGACTTCGAGCACCTCGGGATGCGTGCGCCCCGCCTCGTATTCGATCTGCCCGCAGGTGGAAAGCGGTTGTTGCAACCGTCATCCGGCTACCTCCACACGTTCTCGAGTGGTGAGGAGATCTGCACGAACGGCGAGTCGACGGGAGCGACACCCGGCCGCCTGGTGCGCGGCGCGCAACCCGATCCGCGAGGATCGTGACGTGACCGCGACCTCGGTGCACGATCTCGACCTGCCAGAGGTCGATCTCATCGACCTCGATCGTGAGCAGGCGATCGCGTTGCTTGCGGAGGCGCGGGGACACCATTGGCTGGCTCGGATGCCGATGGGCTACATCGTCACCCGCCACGATGATGTGCTCGCCGTGCTGCGCGATCGCCGCTTTCATTCCGCGCTCGCGTTGCTCACGCAGATGGCCGGCATTCCTGACGATGAGTTCACCGATCGCCGACAGCGATCGATCCTGGCGCTCGACGGCGAGGAGCACGCCCGGCTCCGCCGCCTCGTCGCCGGCGCGTTCACTCCAAAGTCGGCGGAACGTCTACGTCCGTTCATGCGTGAGGTGATCGGTGGGCTCGTCGACGCTGTGGCGCCCTCTGGCCGGTGTGAGCTCGTGCAGGACGTGTGTGACCCGTACCCGATACCCATCATCTGTGAGTTGCTTGGCGCACCCAAGGAGGACTGGAAGCTCTTCTCGAGTTGGGCGACGGACATCTTCCGCATCTTCAACGGCGACCTCGTCAACGACATGCCGTTGATCGAAGCGGCCAGCAACGAGCTCGACGAGTACGTCGGCGCGATGGTGGACGAGCGACGCTCCCGACCCGCGGACGACCTGTTGAGCGATCTGATCGCGGCTGAGGAGGCCGGCGACCGGCTCTCGACGCAGGAGCTCATCGGCTTGGCCGAGGCCGTGCTGATGGCCGGCACGGATACGACACGCAATCAGCTGGCGTGCAGCGTGGCGCTGCTGGCTCAGCATCCTGACCAGTGGGCGTTGTTGGCTGAGCGGCCGGAGCTCGCGCCGCGGGCGGTCGAGGAGACCATGCGCTACCTGGGGGCGGTGCGAGGAACCGCGCGCATCGCGGCCGAAGACATCGAGTACCGCGACGTGCTGTTCCCCGCGGGAACGTTGGTGTCCACGAGCCTCGCCGGCGCCAACTTCGACGACGAAGCGTGGCAAGCGCCGGAGACCTTCGACATCACGGTCGAGCGTCCCACGCCACAGATGACGTTCGGGTCGGGAATTCACTTCTGTCTGGGCGCATCGCTGGCCCGCGCGGAATTGCAGGAGGCGCTCCCGCTGCTGGCGCGGCGGATGCCGAACCTCCAGATCGACGGAGTCATCGAGTGGAAGCCGGCAACGGTCGGGATCTGGGGCCCGGCCTGCCTGCCGCTGCGGTTCGAGGCGTCCAACTGATCTGCTCCGCCCGATGATCGACACACTTCGATCGGTCCTGCGTTTCCGGCGCCCCGAGGTCGACGCGAACAAGCGTCGCTTGTCGCGGTCGGCGAACAGTGACGATCTGCGCAAGATCGCGAAGCGGCGCCTTCCTCGAGGCGTCTTCGACTACATCGACGGCGGCGCCGAGGACGAGCGCACGATGAGGGCGAACCGAGACGCGTTCGAGCAGCTGGGCTTTCGGCCGCGGGTGCTCCGCGATGTCGGCAAGGTCGACGCCTCGACGACGTTGCTTGGTCGCCGACTGCCGTTTCCCCTGGTGCTCGCACCGACAGGATTCACGCGTATCGCGGATCCGCAGGGAGAACTTGCGGTCGCCCGCGCCGCCGCCCGCGCCGAGGTGCCCTACACGCTGTCGACGATGAGCACGCGTTCGATCGAGGAAGTGGCCGCGGTCAGCGCCGGCAGCAAGTGGTTCCAGGTCTACGTCTGGCGCGACCGAGGCCTCGTCAAGGACATGATCGTTCGAGCTGCGAACGCCGGCTACGAGGCACTCGTGCTCACGGTCGACACTGCGGTGCTCGGACGGCGCGAGCGCGACGTGCGCCGTGGCTTCACGCTCCCACCGAAGATCGGGCTCGGCACGCTGCTCGATGGCGTGTTGCATCCGGGCTGGACGTGGGCGTTCGTGCGGTCGGATCCGATCAGATTCGCGAACGTGATCGGTAGCAGCGTTGGCGACGGCGACACCGCGGTCTCACTGGCCGCGCAGGTCAACTCGCAATTCGATCGGAGCCTGTCGTGGGCCGACGTCGAGTGGATGCGATCGGTGTGGGACGGGCCCATCGTGATCAAAGGCATCCAAACCGTGGAAGACGCCGTGCTGGCTGCGGATGCCGGGATCGATGCGATCGCTCTGTCGAACCATGGTGGCCGTCAACTCGACTCGGCGCCCGCCACCCTCGATCTGGTCGCGCCCGTCGCGGACGCGGTGGGGGATCGCGTCGAGATCATCTGCGACGGTGGCGTGCGACGGGGAAGCGACATCGTGAAGGCCGTCTGTCTCGGCGCGCGAGCTTGCATGGCCGGCCGTGCGTACCTGTACGGGTTGGGCGCGGCCGGCGAGCAAGGCGTCGACTTCGTGCTCTCGGGTTTTCACGCCGACACACGCCGAGTGATGGCGCTCTTGGGTGCGACCCGAATATCTGATCTCAACCGAGAGCTTGTGAGCTGATGGCGGACATCGACGAACTCATCAAAGCGATGACGCTCGACGAGAAGGCGTCGCTCACCGCGGGTGAGGATCTCTGGTCGACCGTCGCGATCGAACGTCTTGGGATCCCCAAGGTGCGCGTCACCGATGGGCCCAACGGAGCCCGAGGCGCGAACCTCCCGGGCGGAGGTGACGCCACCTCGGTCTGTGTGCCGTGCGGTTCCGCACTCGGAGCGACGTGGGACGTCGACCTGATCGAACGAGTGGGCGTGCTGCTCGGCGAGGAGACGCGGCGACGTGGATGTCGCGTGCTCCTGGCGCCGACGGTGAACATTCATCGCTCGCCGCTTGCAGGGCGGAACTTCGAGTGCTACTCGGAAGACCCCTTCCTCTCGGGCTCGATCGCCGCCGCCTACATACGCGGCGCGCAGTCGCGGGACGTGGCAACCACCGTGAAGCACTACGTCGGCAACGACGCGGAGTTCGAGCGCATGTCGATGAGCTCGGTCATCGACGAGCGCACCCTGCGCGAGATCTACCTCCTGCCCTTCGAGATGGCCGTTCGTGACGGCGGCTCATTGGGCGTGATGACGAGCTACAACCGGGTCAACGGCAGCTGGTGCGGCGAGGACCCCGAGCTCTTCGCCATCTTGCGCGACGAGTGGGGCTTCGAGGGATTCGTGCTGAGCGACTGGTACGCCGCGACGTCGACGGACTCGGCCCGCGCCGGCCTTGATCTCGAGATGCCCGGACCGGGCCGGGCGTTCGGGGGCGCGCTGGCCGATGCCGTGCGGTCGGGCGAGCTCGACGAGTCGTTGCTCGACGATCAGGTGCGCCGGCTTTTGGGCGTGTTCGACCGGCTCGGCGCGCTCGATGACACCGGCACAGAGCTTGCGACGTCCGTTGACGATCCGGAGGACCGCGCGCTCGCACGCGAGGCGGCGGCGAGCGCGATCGTCCTCTTGCAGAACGAGGGCGCGCTTCCGGTCGACGCCACCGCGGTGCGGCGCGTCGCCGTCATCGGACCGAACGCGGATCGGGCCGTGATGATGGGCGGAGGTTCAGCCAGTTTGACGCCCGCGTATCGCGCGACGCCTCTTGCCGCGCTCCAAGAGGCTTTCGGTGACGGCGTCGAGGTGGTGTACGAGCAAGGCGTTGGCATCGATCGCAGCGTGCCGACGCTCGCCATCGCTCTTCGTCTCGAGTTCTTTGCGGGTACCGACCTCGCTGAGCCGGGTGATGTCGTGCACACCGCCGATCACCCGAACACCGAGGTGTTCTTCCTCGGCGCCCCGCCGGGTGCTCCCGAGCCGTTCTCGTTCAGGAGTACCGGGGCGTTCGAACCGCCGGTCACCGGTCGGTACGTGTTCTCACTCGTGCAAGCCGGTCGAGCCCGTCTGACCGTCGGTGGCACCGTTGTCATCGATGGAGTGTCCGACCCGTTGCCGCGCGATCCGAACAGCTACTTCGGCTTCGGTAGCGAGGAGCGGGTCGCAGAAGTGCACCTCGAAGGTGGGCGGCCAGTCGATGTTCTCATCGAGTACTCGAGTGAGGGCACGAGCGGTGTGTACGCCGTGAAGGTGGGCTGCCGTGCGCAGGTTCCGATGGAGGCCATGACCGACGCGGTCGCCGCGGCCGAGGGCGCCGACATCGCCATCGTCGTGGTCGGCACCACCCACGAGTGGGAATCGGAGGGTTCCGACCGGCAGACCATGGCGCTCCCCGGGCAGCAGGAAGAGCTCATTGAGCGCGTCGCCGCGGTCAATCCGAACACGATCGTGGTCGTGAACACCGGCGCCCCGGTGAGCATGCCTTGGGCTGACGCGGTGAATGCCATCGTGCAGCTCTGGTTCGGCGGTCAGGAGATGGCGTACGCGCTCGCGAATGTCGTGACCGGCGACTCTGATCCTGGTGGTCGGCTGCCGACCACGATGCCACTCCAGCTCGAGCACAATCCCTCGTTCGGAAACTTCCCGGGTGAGTACGACGAGGTCCGCTACGGCGAGGGGGTCTTCGTCGGGTACCGCTGGTACGAAGCACGCCGCCTTCCCGTTCGTTTTCCGTTCGGTCATGGCCTGTCGTACACCTCGTTCGAGATCGGCAAGCCAGTGCTCTCGTCGACGACGTTCCCGGCGGGTGGCACGGTCGAGATCGACGTCACCATCACGAACACCGGTGACCGCACCGGATCCGAAGTGGTGCAGTGCTACGTCGCGCCGGCGCGGAGCAAGGTGGTTCGCCCAATGAAGGAGCTGAAGGCGTTCACCAAAGTGCACCTCGCGGCGGGCGCCACCCAGAAGGTCACCTTCACACTCACCGACCGGTCGTTTGCGCACTGGGACCGGGGCTCGGGCCAACGGGCCGCGCTCAAGAAACGACTGCCGTTCGCAGACATGATGGCCGAGAGCAAGACTCGCCCGCCCGGTTGGCGCGTCGTCCCGGGTGACTACGTGCTCCACGTGGGTCGGTCGTCCGCCGACATCGCCCACACCCTGCAAATCGCCGTCCACCCGCCCGCGTCGTGAAT